>JANOUB010000404.1:0-5810 GCA_031416615.1 Thermoleophilia bacterium | reverse complement strand
TTCGAGGCCCGGGTGTGTCGGCGCGACTCGGCATCTGGGGCGTCCGGATCGGCTGGCTGGCGCAGACCGCGCTCCTCATAGCGCAGGCACTCGACACGGACGGGTTTCCCTGGGGCACGTGGGCCGGAGCGCTCAATCTCTTTGTCTGGCTCGTCGTCGGGGCGTACCTGATCTGGGGGTGCACACCGCGCTACCGGCTGCTCGGCCTCGCCGTCATGCCCCTTGCTGCGGCCCTCCTTGTCGCCGCCTGGGCAGGCGGTGGTACCGGCGTCTCGACCCGCGACAACGCGGGTGGCCTGTTGGCCATACACGTCGGCCTGATGCTCGCCGGATTCGCAGGCATGACCCTCGCCGCCGGGCTTGCAGGGCTCTATCTCTGGCAGGAGAGCCGGCTCAAGCGTCGCGACACCGGCCTGCTCCGGCTACGCCTGCCCCCACTCGAGTCGCTCGACCGGCTCTCGGCTCGCACCGCCCTGATCTCGCTCGGCGTGCTCTCCGCCGGCATCGTCGTGGGCCTCGCGAGCTTCGATCGTGGCGACTTCGACGTGCCGATGGCGGTTGCCCTGGCGATCTGGATGCTCTATGCGGTTGGCCTCGTCCTGCGCCGCGAGATGCTCCTGCGGGGCCGGCGGTTTGCCGTCCTGCTCGTGGTCGGCTTCGCGCTCGTCGCGGTCGTCCTCCCTCTCACCCACTTCGCCTCGTGAGACTCACGCTCGTCGGCGTTTCGCATCGCCAGGCTCCCATCGAGTTGCGGGAGCGCGTCGCAGTCGACTTGGCCGGCGCGGCTGCGCTCGCGCTCGAGCTAGCGGATGGGTGTGAGGCCGTGGTGCTCTCGACCTGCAATCGGACGGAGCTCTACCTCGCGAGTGACGGCGACGGCCGCCATCTGGACGACCGCGCGAGCTCCTCACTGCTGGAGCTCGCCGGCGAAGACGGCGCTGCACTTGCCTCTGTTCTCTACCGCCTGGGGGACGACAGCGCCGCCCTGCATCTGTTCCGGGTGGCGGCTGGCCTCGACTCCCTCGTGCCGGGAGAGGGAGAGATCCTCGGCCAGGTACGCGATGCCTTCGAGCGGGGCGCGACTGGCCCGCTCCTCGACCACCTCTTCCGGCAGGCGCTTCATGCCGGGCGGCGCGCCCGGGTCGAGACGGCAATCGGCGAGAGCCCGGCCTCCGTCCCGGCCGCCGCGGCGGCCCTCGCCCAGCAGGTGTTCGACGGCCTCGACGGCCGCACGGTCCTGCTCGTCGGAGCCGGCAAGATGAGCGAGTTGACTGCCCGCAATCTCCGTTCGCGGGGCGGCCTGATCGCCGCTGTGGCAAACCGCACAGTCGCCCATGGAGAGGAGCTCGCGGCGCGCATCGGGTCTCGTGCCGTCGGGCTCCCGGAGATCCCTGCCCTGCTTGCGACAGCGGATGTCGTCGTCACCTCGACGAGCTCGACGGGTTTCATCGTCGACACCACCACGGCTGCCGCGGCTCTCCGCGGCCGCCGCGGCCGTCCAATCCTCTTCGTCGATCTCGCCGTTCCCCGCGATGTCGATCCCGCCCTGGCAACGATCGACGGCTGCTTCGTCTACGACGTGGACGATCTCGAGGCTGTCGTCGAAACGTCACTGGCCGGCCGTCGGGTCGAGGCGGTTCGGGCCGAGCAGCTTGTTGCCGCAGAGGCAGAGCGCTTTCGGGAATGGCAGGCTTCGCTCGCGGTCGTGCCGGCCATCGCATCGCTCCGTGCCCGCGCCGAGGAGATCCGGAGCGGGGAGCTGGCCAAGGCCGAGGGCCGGCTCGGCCGGCTGCCGGAGAGCGAACGGAAGCTTGTCGAGTCGGTCACCTCCCAGATTGTCGCGAAGATCCTCCATCTCCCGACGGTGCGCATGAAGGAGGCGGCGGCCGGCGCGGACGGCGTGGTCTATGCTGATGTTGTGCGGCACCTGTTTGGACTGGGGGAGGAGGAGCCATCGCGACGCGACCGGTAATCATCGTTCGGCCTCTGCCGTTACAGGCTCCCACCGCGTTCGTGCGCATCCGCCCGCGTGGCCGAGTGATCTGCGGCGAGCCGCGCACCACGACCCGTCTCTGTGCTGCTTCGCGTCGGTTCCCGCGGAAGTAGGCTCGCGCTGACCCAGGCCGAGCGCGCTGCCGAGGCGTTGCGCCGGCCGGGGGTCGAGATCGCGCTCGTGCCCATGACAACGGCGGGTGACCGCGATCGCACGAGCCCCTTCGGCGAGATCGGCTCGCGGGGTGTGTTCGTGAAGGAGCTCGAGGAGGCGCTGCTCGAGGGCCGCATCGACATCGCCGTGCACTCGGCCAAGGACATGACCTCAGCCGACGTCGAAGGCCTGACGGTTGGCGCGTACACCGTGCGCGAGGATCCGCGCGACGCCCTCTGTGGAGCCGCTGCAATCCGGCCGGGCATGCGGATCGGCACCGCGTCGGCCCGCCGCCGGGCACAGCTTCTTGCTCTCGAGCCGAGCCTGTCGATCGAGCCCCTGCGAGGCAACGTCGACACGCGCCTCCGGAAGCGGGGCGAGCGTGGGCTGGACGCGATAGTCCTCGCCGCTTGCGGTCTAGACCGTTTAGGGTTGGAAGCAGAGATCGGCCTCAGGCTCGATCCCGATGTGATGCTGCCCGAGGCGGGTCAGGGTGCACTCGCCCTCCAGGTGCGCGCCGGCGAGGAGCATCTCGTCTCGGCCGCCGACGACCCCGAGACCCGTCGCCGGGTCGAGTCCGAGCGTCGCTGCGTATCGCTCATCGGCGGCGGCTGCCTCGCTCCCGTGGCCGCCTTCCACGACGGCTCGACGCTGACCGGATTGATCGCTGCCGAGGACGGCACGTGGGTCGAGCGGCGTCGCGGTGACGACCCGGCCGCGCTTGCAGCGGAGCTCATCGCCGCAGCACGATGAAGCTCATTGTGACTCGCCCCGAGGGGCACGAGCGAGAACTGATCGCCCGGCTGGAGACGCTCGGGCACGAGGTCGTGCACTGCCCGCTGATCCGCGTCGAGCCCCTTGGCGACGACCCGGTCGATCTCACAGGGTACGACTGGGTCGTGGTCACGAGCCCGAACGGTGCTCGCGAGTTGCTGCGCCGCGGTCGCGGAGCAATGCCGCGCGTGGCGGCGATCGGGCAGGCGACAGCCGAGGCGATGGGCCACGCGGATCTCGTCCCTCGGGTGTCCACGCAAGAGGGCTTGCTGGAGGAGTTTCCCCGACCCGCGGGGCGCGTGCTCGTGGCCGCCGCGGAGGGGGCGCGACGCCTCCTCGCCGACAGGCTGGACGCCGACTTCGTCGCCCTGTATCGCACCCACGAGCTTCGTCCGGAGCAGCCGCCGGGAGGAGACCTCTGCCTGCTCGCCTCTGCGTCGGCGGCCCGCTCCTTCGGTGCGCTCCGCACGGACATTCCGGCGGTTTCGATCGGCCCGGAGACGACGCGTGCCGCACGTGCCGCGGGAATCGAGATCCTCGGCGAGGCGACCACACACGACGTCGAGGGCCTCATTGAGGCTGTCGCGCGGGTCGCGACAACGGCATGAGACGCGCGTAAACTCGAACCGTGTTCGTCATGTTTCTCAGCGACTTCGGCCTGCAGGACGACTTCGCCGGTACGTGCCACGGCGTCATCAAGCGCATCGCTCCGAGGGCCGAGATCATCGACGTCACCCACGGGATCCCACCGCAGGCGGTGTTGCAGGGCGCGCTCGTGCTCGCGAATACGCTGCCGTACATGCCGATCGGCGTCAATCTGGCGGTGGTCGACCCGGGGGTCGGTGGCCACCGGCGTGCGCTCGCGCTGCGCGACGTCGAGGGCCGCTTCTTCGTTGGGCCGGACAACGGCCTGCTGCTGCCGGCAGCCGATCGAGCAGGGATCGCCGTTGCTCATGAGCTCGCGAACCCCGCCTACGCTCTCGAGACGATCTCGCGCACGTTCCACGGCCGCGATCTGTTCGCCCCCGCCGCAGCGCATCTCGCCATGGGAGTGGCGATCGGTGAGCTCGGGCCACCGATAGATCCTGAGGCGCTCGTTCGGCTCGAGCTGCCGGAGCTGTCGTTTGCCGAGGGAGTCGTGCACGCGACCACGTTGTACGTCGACAGTTTCGGCAACATCGTCCTCAACCTGACGCGCGACGACCTCGAGCGTATCGGGGTCGTTCCCGGTGCGCGAGTCGAGCTAGACCTTTCGGGCGAGCGCTACTACGCGGTGGCGGCGCGTACATTTGCAGATGCCCGCCCCGGTGACGTGATCCTCTACGAGGACAGCTACCGCAACATGTCGATCGCGATCTCGAACGGGAACGCGGCGGCAATGCTCCACACCGTGATCGGCCAGCCGCTCAGTATCCGGATCGTGTGAGGGTGAATCCAGACTGGGGGTGGCGGCGGACACCCGCATGCGCTAGGGTCATGTTGTATCGAGAGACGTCGGCGGAGCGGGTCTCCGTCCCCGACGTCTCTCCGTTCGTGTGCGGAGAAACCGTGCCTGCAAGCGGTTTCCTACTGGCGCGTCCGAGGCGGGGGCGGGATAGGCTGATGCCCGACCAGAGGAGGCGCACGCCGTGAGAGCCGGAGTTCTGGTCATCGACCCCAGGGAGGCCACCGTGAGTTCTGAAAGTCTCACCGTCGTCGACAACCGCACCGGCGCTGAGTACACGCTGCCGATCGTGGACGGTGCGATCCATGCGACAGACCTGCGGCAGATCATGGGCACCGACGGGGTAGGCCTCCTGTCGTATGACCCCGCGTTCCTGAACACGGCGTCGTGCCGGAGCACGATCACCTACATCGACGGCGACGCGGGCATCCTGCGGTATCGCGGCTATCCAATCGAGCAGGTCGCCGAGCAGGCTGGGTTTCTCGAGACCGCGTACTTGCTGCTCGAGGGTGAGCTGCCGTCGGAGGAGCAGTTGCAGCGCTGGACGGACGACGTGCGCCGCCACACCTACGTGCACACGAACATCGAGGAGTTCATGGCAGGCTTCCGCTACGACGCCCACCCGATGGGGATGCTGCTCGGTGCCGTCGGCGCGCTCTCGACCTTCTACCCCGATGCCAAGCACATCTCGGACCCCGAGAACCGATACCTCCAGCGCGTGCGGCTGATCGCGAAGCTCCCGACGATCGCGGCGTTCATCTTCCGGCACAACCGCGGCCTGCCGTACGTGCTGCCGCGCAACGACCTCGGCTACATCGGCAACTTCGTCAACATGACCTTCGAGATCGGCGGCAAGCACGAGCCGAACCCGGTGTTGCAGCGGGCGCTCGAGATCCTCCTGATCCTCCACGCCGACCACGAGCAGAACTGTTCGACGAGCGCGGTACGGGGTGTCGGGTCGTCGCACGTCGACCCCTTCTCGGCCGTCTCCGCCGGCATCGCGGCCCTCTACGGGCCGTTGCACGGCGGGGCCAACGAGGCCGTGCTCCAGATGCTCGACGTGATCGGCGACAAGAAGAACATCCCGGCGTTCGTCGAGGACGTAAAGGCGGGCAAGGGCCGCTTGATGGGCTTCGGGCACCGGGTCTACAAGAGCTACGACCCGCGGGCGAAGCTGATCAAGGACGTTGCGGACTCCGTCTTCGCGGAGACCGGGATCGACCCGAAGCTCGAGATCGCGCTCGAGCTCGAGCGCATCGCGCTCGAGGACGAGTACTTCATCAGCCGCAAGCTCTACCCGAACGTCGACTTCTACTCCGGCCTGATCTACAAGGCGATGGGGTATCCCACGGACTACTTCACCGTCCTCTTCGCGCTCGGCCGCCTTCCCGGGTGGATCGCCCAGTGGGAGGAGATGCTCAACGACAGCGAGACGAAAATCGCGCG
>JANOUB010000403.1:0-4661 GCA_031416615.1 Thermoleophilia bacterium | reverse complement strand
AGAGCGTATCGCTGCCTCCTCCGGCGCATGCTTGTTGCAGGCTTCGCCTGATCCTGAAGCCGGGAGCCTGCGATGCAAGAGCGTATCGCAGCCTCCTCCGGCGCATGCTTGTTGCAGGCTTCGCCTGATCCTGAAGCCGGGAGCCTGCGGTTCCCCGGTGACCCCTCTCTTCGGACAACGCGAGTACGGAGCCACCTGGGTTCCGTAGGGGCTATGCGTAGCCGCGCGTAGCGCGGCGGAGCGTCGCCCTCCGAGGAGCGTCGCCCAACCAGCGACGAACGCCACTGCACAGGCGCGGCAAGGCGTCCGTCGCCGCGAGGGAGGCTCTGCCTCGCGCTAGGTGATCGTGCAGTTCAGGTATTCGAATGCGACCAGGGCCTCGTCGGCGAACCGGCGGGCGTGCTCGGCTGAGCCGAACGTGAACGGCCGTGTGAGGCCGGGCTTGCCTGGAGCGGACGTGACGGGGAAGACCTCTGTCTCGACTGTGGTTCCCGCAGCGGACTGCTGGCCCTGTAGGGTCGCGATGACGCGACCGTCGCGTCGAACCTCATAGGTGAACAACGAACGGGTGGAGCCGGCCTGGGCCGACTCCACTCCGAGGGTGTCAGAGGGGGTGATGCTCAACGACGCGCGCCGGCGTTGTGCGCGGCCTGTGTGACGACGGCGCTTTCGACCGGTCCCGAGATCTGGGTTACGATCTTGCCGGGACGGCGGACGACGAGCATCGACGGTGACGACGCGGGCCCGGCGAACGAGGCGATCGACGTCGCCTTCTTATCGCTGCCGACGTTGATGGCGACGAAGCCGGCACCTGCCGCGCGGGCGCCCGTGCGGGCCTGCGTGACCGATGCGCGGTCTCCTGGTGCCCGGCCGACGTAGAGCGAGACCACGATGACCTTGGAGTAGCGAAGCGCGTGTGCCACATCCGAGGGGAGGCCGGGCAGGAGCACGACCTTCGGTTTGGCCGGAGTCGGTGCGGGTTTCACGGGTTGGGCGTTCTGCGCCCTCGGCGGGCTCGGCGCCGCGACGGGCTCGGTGGAGGAGCCGTCGAGCACGCCGGAGCGTACAAGCATGAGGGCGAGGAAGGCGGCGACGAGCGCGACGATGCCGATGAGCGCGGCGCGCGGGACGCGACGGGTGGAAGCGGCGATGGTGTTCACATGTCCCCTATCGGCAGCGGGGCGTCGAATCTTTATGCCGAAGTACACGCCCGGGTGACGGTCGTCACGCGCGCGCGAACCGAGAGCGCGCGGAGCGTCGGGTCGGCAACGACACGCGGCGACGCGGCGTCGAATCGAGCGCGTCGCGCCGTCCTGCCCGCGTCGATCGCGACGCTCGTCACGTGACCGGCGCGGACGGTGACCTGGCGTGGCCTCCTCCCGTCGCTAACCGTCAGTCGCGTCACCGGGGCGCCGGCCGGAAGCGTGAGCCGCAGCGTTACGCGTCGGCAGGTCGACGGGCGTCCCGTTGCGTACACGGTGATCGAGCCAGAGCCCCCGAGCCAGCCGTCGTGATACAGACCCTGGACGACGGCCGCGGCCCTCGCGTCGCGACCGGGTCGAACGAGCGCGAAGTCTCCTGCGCGCTCGAGGAGCACCGAGTCCGACATGACAACGCGCGTGGCGGTTTCGACGAGCAGGATGGGCCGGCGCACGGGGCGTCCGCTCAGCCGGAGCATGCCGTCGTCTGCGATCGTGATCCTGCGAACAGCTCCGTCGAACGGCGTCGCGTCGGGTCCGAGGAGCGCGGCGCTAGTCACCGACGCGTTGCGCAGCGTCAGGAGCATCGCCCCGGCCTGGTCACCCCCGGCGGTCTGCAGGAGCAGGACGTCTTCGGCATGCGCCCGATCGACCCAGTCGGCGACTGCACCGAGTTTCGCCTGGCGCACCTCGTGCGAGAGCGACCGGTCGGCGGCGTGCGCTCCGACGGACGCGAGCGCCAGGACTGCGATCGTCGCCGCGAGCATTCCCTGGGCGCCGATGCGACCGAAAACCGCAGCAACCGCCAGGGCCATACAGCCCGATGCCGCGAGCGCGGTCAGCAGGCTCGCATTGCCGACGCCGACCTCACCTTCGAGCTGCCCGACGGCAAGAAGGAGCGGCGAGTCCGCTCGGCCCTGTCCCGCGGCGTACTCGCTCAGCGGGACGCGTGCGACGGCGATCGCGAGTGCAGCCGCCGTTCCGAGAGCGACGTAGCGCCACGGCCGTGCCCCCGCCATCCAGCAGCAGAAGGCGATCGCCGCCAGCGGGGCTCCGATCATCAGGTAGCGCTCGAAGAAGCGGTTGGATGCGGTCTCGCTCGAGAGGATCGCGGACGCTACGAGCAGCGTTCCCACCAGGCCGACCGCGAGGGCTGCGAAGGCATGCGAAAGGGGGTTTTGCGGCCGGGCGAGCTCGTGCATCGTCCACGCGACGGCCCCCGGCACGATGACGGCGCCGGTCGCAAGAGCGAGCATGAATGCAGACGCGGAGAGCCATCCCACCGTGCTCGGCGCGAGGTGGAGCGACGTCAGCGTCGCGTAGCGGCCGAGATGGCCCGTGCCCAGGATCGCCGCGGCGGCGAGGAGCGGCGGGCCCACGAGAAGCCCATGTCTCGATACCAGGATCCGCAACCGCCCGCGCTCGACGACGACCGCCGCTAGTGCTGCGGCGACGAACAGCGAGGCGTACTGGGCCCGAGCAAACGTTGCGAGCCCTGCAACAGCGATGAACGACGCCTGGAGGTGGAGCGAGGGGCGTGCCAGGGACCGTGCCGCTGCGAGAATCGCAAGCAGGCCCAGGAGGTAGCCGAACGCGTCCGCGGTGACGTAGCCGGCGTACAGCAGGTCGGGCGAGGCGAGCGCGACGGCAGCGGCGCCGACCGCGCTCCAGGCGGGGACGCCGAGCTCCCGGGCAAGGAGGAAGACGACGACGGCTCCGAGCGACATCGCGGCGGCGTTCGCGCCCTGCGTGAGCCGGAACGCGAGTTCCGGGTCGCCAAAGAGCCACGCGGGAGCTGTGAGGATCGGCTGCAGCAGCGTTGGCAGGGCCACCGGCTCTCCGAGGACGCGCGCCCCGCGGCCTTCGGCAAGCGAGCGCGCCAGCTGTCCGTACAGGTACTCGTCTGGCAGGTAGCGCTGCAGCTCGCGTCCGAACACAAGTGCGATCCGCAGAAAAAAGCTTGCGGCAACGAGCGCTGCCACCACGCCGGCCGGCCGCAGGGTGAGGGCGACGTGGCGACGGCGGCGGCCGACTGTGGTGGGGGCGTGGGCGACCATTCCGCTCACCTCTTCGGCAAATCTCGATCCAGCCCTGAGCGCTCGAATCAGAATGGCGCTTCGTCGATGGGCGCAGCGGGTCCGGCGACACCAGGTTTCACAGATGTCCGAGATCCAGACGCTCGAGGGGCGCGGTTGCCCGCGCCCCTCGAGGTCGTGCCGTGTGGTGGGTGGATCAGGTGCAGACGGCGGTGGGGGTACCACCGGGGCCGTTGACCGTAGCGGTGCACGCGCCCTTCACGAACACCAGCCTGTACGTGCTTGCGCCCGGCGTGATGGTCCACGTCCCGACGGCGAGACCGCTGTCGATCGAGCGTAGCGCCGCCTCGTTCAGGGCCGTGTAGTTGTTGTTGTCGGCGTAGTACGCCTCGGCGGACGGGATCGCCGAACGCACGTTTGACATGGCAGCCGACTTCTCGGCACGGGTCTTGAAGCCGAGATACGACGGGACGGCGATCGCCAGCAGGATGCCGATGATCACGAGGACGATGAGGAGCTCGATGAGCGTGAAGCCCGACTCCTCTTTCCGCAGGCGCGCCTGCAGCTTGCTGATTACTGAAGACATGTGATGCTCCTTCTGGGTGGAGTGGTAACCGACCCCTGATCCATCGGGTGAGCCCGCGGGGGAGCGCACTCCCCGAAAGAGTGATATCGGGGGATTGCCGCTCACCCACCGTGGGGGAGTCGCCTCGCGCACGCACGCGCGAGAGAGAGAAACAGACAGAAGGAGTGCCTGCGGCCACGTTGCAGCCCGAGACCGAATCGAGGCTCAAGCCGGGTGGGGCACCTGCCGATAGGAGCACCCGTGGAGCTTTCGGAGCACACCTCAGCCGCCCCTCTGTCTGTCGACGCCCTGCTCGAGCAGACGGTCGCGCTCGGCGCGTCCGACCTGCACCTGACATCGGGGTCGCTGCCGGCCGTTCGTCGCCATGGGCACATCGAGCTGCTCAACGAGTTCCCCCGGCTCGACCCCGATCTCGTCCGGCAGCTCGTCTACCGGATCACGACGACCGAGCAGCAGAAGCACCTGGAGCTGAAGCGTCAGATCGACTTCGCGTACGGCATTCGAGGCCTCGCCCGCTTCCGCGTCAACGCGTACTATCAGCGCGAAAGCCTCGCGGCCGCGTTCCGCACGATCCCGACGGACATCCGTTCCCTCGAGGAGCTTGGGTTGCCGTCCACGCTGCACGAGCTGACTGCGAAGCCGCGCGGGCTCGTGCTCGTCACCGGCCCGACCGGCTCCGGCAAGTCGACCACGCTCGCGTCGATCATCGACGAGATCAACCGGACTCGCACCGATCACATCATCACGATCGAGGATCCGATCGAGTTCCTGCACAACCACAAGCGCTGCATCGTCAATCAGCGCGAAATCGGCCAGGACGCCACGGGCTTCGCCGACGCG
>JANOUB010000402.1:0-2649 GCA_031416615.1 Thermoleophilia bacterium | reverse complement strand
CCCATCACGGCGCTCTCCCTGACCATCGGTGGCCTGGCTTGACAATACCCTCACCGGTAGGGGTGAATACGCTACCGGCTCGACCGCCTGGGAGGCGACGGCCGGCCTGGTCATCAATGAGGGAGGCGACATGAGCGAGACCCCAGCACCTGCACCCGGTGCGATTCACACCTCGGAGGACGAGCAGAGCCTGCACAAGCTCGGCTACGCGCAGGAGCTCCTCCGCTCGATGGGCGGGTTCCAGAACTTCGCGATCAGCTTCACGATCATCTCGATCCTGGCCGGATGCCTGACGTCGTATTACATCGCCTTTCTCCAGGGCGGTCCGATTGCAGTGACGTGGGGCTGGCTGCTCGTCGGGCTCATGAGCACCATCGTCGCGCTCTCGATGGCCGAGATCGCATCGGCATATCCGACCGCGGGCGGCCTGTACTACTGGGCCTCAAAGCTCGGCAGCCCTGCGTGGGGCTGGTTCACCGGCTGGTTCAATCTCCTCGGCCAGATCGCCGTCACGGCAGCGATCGGCTACGGGCTCGCCACCTTCGGCACGGTACTCCTCAACTACTGGTTCGAGTACCCGAACACAAAGGAGTACATCTACCTGCTCTACGCGATCGTGCTGTTCGCGGCGCTCGTGCTGAATCTGCTCAACGTCCGGATCACGGCGCTCCTGAACACCGTGTCGGCCTACTGGCACATCATCGGCGTCGTGATCATCGTCGGTGCGCTGGTCATCATCCCGGACAACCACCAGTCGTTCTCGTACGTGTTCTCGGAGACGATCAACGAGACAGGCTTCGGTGGGGGTGGCAGTACGTTCGCGACACCGATGTTCTGGTACGTCTTCGCGACCGGGCTCGCGATGGCGCAGTACACGATCACGGGCTACGACGCCTCCGCACACATGGCGGAGGAGACCCATCAGGCCTCGCGGATGGCGGCCGTCGGCATGGTCAGCGCGGTCGTCGTCTCGGTGATCGTCGGTTTCATCCTGCTCGTCGCGATCACGTTTGCAATCCCTGACACGGCCGGTGCGATCGAGAACTTCGGGATCATCATTCCCTGGATCTGGACCGAGTCGATGAGCCAGAACTGGTCGGAGGCGCTGCTCTTCATCGTCGTCGTGGCGCAGTTCTTCTGCCTGACGGCTTCGACGACGTCCGCGTCGCGGATGCTGTTCGCGTTCTCGCGCGACCGCGCCGTACCTGGTCACGCGTTGTGGCGTAAGGTCGGCCGCAACCGCGTGCCGCACTATGCCGTGATCGCGATCTGCCTCAGCGCCGCCCTCATCATGCTGCCGGCGATCAAGAACTACCTGGTCGGATACTACGTCGGCACTGGCATCGCAGTCGTCGGCCTGTACATCGCGTTCATCCTCCCGGTGATCCTGCGCTTCCGCCAGGGCGACAAGTTCCAGCACGGCGCCTGGAGCCTCGGGAAGCACTACAAGTGGTTGAACGTGATCGCGATCCTCTGGGTGTTCTTCATCTGCATCGTGTTCTTCCTGCCGCCGTACAAGGTGAGCATCCCGGGCCAGGAAGGCTGGTCATGGGACTTCGTCAACTATGCGCCGGTGCTGGTGGCCGCCGCGTTCGTCCTCTTCGGCGGCTGGTGGATCCTTTCCGCGAAGAACTGGTTCAAGGGACCGGTCCGCATGGGCACGGTAGAAGAGCTCGAGCAACTCGAGGAAAAGACCGCCGGCGATTTCGCGATGCCTGCGGATACGTCCTACTAGAACTGGAGCTCACACAGGGACATTGCGAGGGGCGCCGCAAGGCGCCCCTCGTGCGTGGGTGACTAGAGGCTGCGCGCCGGGCGACGCTACGCGCCCGGGCGACGCTACGCGCCGCTGACGCGGGGCTTCGCCGTTTCACCCCATCCACGCGCCACCGTTCTGATCGATCGCCTGCCCGGTGACACCGCGAGCATCCGGAGACAGCAGCCAGGCGACGGTGCCGGCGATGTCGTCCGGCTGCGACATCCGTCCGAGCGGCACGGCGCCCATGGCCTCGCGGTAGGCGTCCTCGCGCGTCCCGCCCGACCCCTTGGCGATGCCGTCGAGCCCCTCCCACGCCATCTCGGTGTCGACCCAGCCGGGACAGATCGCATTCACCTGCACGTTCTCCGCGGCGCACCCGGCAGCGAGTGAACGTACGAGGCCGAGCAGCCCCGCCTTCGCAGCGCTGTACCCCGTGTAGCCCGGCACAGGGATTCGCGCCAGGATCGACGAGAGGATGACGACGTGGCGAGCCTCCGGCCCTGGCGCGAGGTGATCGAGCGTCGAGCGGCAGCAGTAGTAGGTCCCGTTCAGGTTGGTCGCCACGAGGTCGTCAAACCGGTCGGCCTTGGCGTCACCGCCGTTCGCGCCCCCGAGCCCACTGCAGGCCACGAGCGCATGGATCGGGCCGAGTCGCTCGGCCGCCCCGGCGAACGCCTTCTCCACCTTGCCACGGTCACGGATGTCGCACGCGACCACGTGGGTGGGTTGCTCCAGAGTCGCTGCCGTCGTCTCGAGCCTGTCGACGTCTCTCGCGAGCAACGTCAGCGACGCTCCGTCGCGGGCGAGCCGTCGGGCGATTGCTCGGCCGATGCCCGTCCCTCCTCCCGTCACAACGATGTGCCTTCCAGTCATGCCTTCTCCAGACGGTC
>JANOUB010000401.1:0-1848 GCA_031416615.1 Thermoleophilia bacterium | reverse complement strand
CGAAGGCACGCCCCGTCGGAATCTCCGCCGAGGTGGCTAGCCAGCGGGCGCGCAGGAGGTCGCCGATGCGAAGCGGAAGCACGTTGTTCGCGCCGATGGCTTGGAGTCTCATCGTCGACCACTCGGCAGGCGCTGCCTAGGGCTAGGCGTAGAGGTCAGCTGGGGTGACGAGCACTACCCGGTGCGGCTCGGCGGCAGCGAGAGCCATGAGGCTGGCATCGAACCCCGATCGGGAGAAGAAGTAGTGGCGGACGTTGGGGCCCACCTTCGGGAGCTCGGACTCGAGCCGGGCCAGAAGGCTCTCCTCGCTCGTGCCGGGCTGTTCATTCGTCCACTTGGCGCTCGCGATCGCGGTGACGTGCCCGTCGCCGTCAAGCGCCAGCCCGTCGAGTTCGCGCGTCACCCACCTTGGGCCTTCACGAACCTGCCCCCACCAGGTGCCGACGGTGGCAGCCTGCTCGTGGACGCGAAGGTAATCCTGGCATGCCTCCTCGAAGGCCGGCCTGGACACGAACTGGTCGAGGCCCGGCATCACGGTCTGGCGCAGGTGGCGCTCGGCGTCAGCGTTGTTCTTGAGGCGGCTCTCGAACGGATGCATGAAGCGAAAGTAGAAGCGAAGGTAGCCGTCCGTAACCTCATAGCTTGTCTGCTTGGTGCGCTCGGGGTTAGCGATGGTGACGGGAACCTTGCGGCGAACGAGGTAGAGCTCACGGAGTAGTTCGAGCGCGTTGTTGAGCGCGCTGTCGCGCACTCCGGTTCGCTGAGCGATCTCGTTGTAGCGGTTAGCGCCGTTCTCGATCGCGCGAAGAATCGAGAAGAACTTTTGCGGCTCGGGCAGCTGCTCGTACAAGAGGAGTTTCGCCTCTTCGTGAAGGACGCCGGAGCGTTGGAGAACGGCGCGCAGGATGTTCTCGTCGAGGGGAAGCGACTCGTCGAACTGCTCGAGGTAGTACGGCATCCCACCGCAGACGGCGTAGGCGCGCATCCGGTCATCCGCTGACCAGCTGGGAAAGAAGAGTCCCGCTGCCTTGTAGCCGAACGGCGCGAGTTGCTGTTGGCCGGTACGACGGCCGTACATGGAGCCGGTCAGGATTTCACGCTCGAAGAACGAGACCTCACTGCCGGAGATGATCAGAAAGATCGGCAGCTCGCGACCCACTTCGCGCCACCAACGGTTGATCAGCGACCCGATGTCGGCGGTTGCGTGCGCGATCCATTGGAACTCGTCGAGGACGACCACGGCCGGCCCCTCGCGCGCGTAGTCGGCGATCGCCGCGAGCGCGGCCTGCCAGTTGGAGAGGCCCTGGGCGGTGAGCAGCTGGCTCCCGGTTTCGTCGACGAGGATGTTGCTGAGGTCTTGCAAGTGGTCGGGCTCCAGGCCCTCGGTCGCCTCGAAGTGGAAGCCCCGCTTGCCCTCGAGGAACGCGCTCAGGAGCTCGGTCTTTCCCACCCGGCGCCGACCCCAGACAACGAAGAACTCGCCACGGCCGCGCTGCCAGCGTGTCTCCAGAGCGTCGAGTTCGTCCTCGCGGTTGAAGAACGGCACAAAGCGACTGTAGCAGAAACTCTACTGCAAAAGACTTTCTCTTGTAAATGTATTTCGCCGTGTTGTTATTTGCATCCCTCAGGTATCGGCACGAGACGATGTGACGTCCGGACCGCCCCGCTCATCGAGAGATGCGGTAGAGGGTGTAGCGCCCGTCGCGATAGGCGACCGAGAGTTCCGGACGGGTGTCGAAGCGGTCTCGGTCGATCACGAGCCAGGTTGCGCCGCAGCGCTTCGGGATGCCGAGCTCGCCCGTCCGGTTGAATCGCCGCCACTGCGCGCGGCGCACGTAGGGATGATTG
>JANOUB010000400.1:0-2970 GCA_031416615.1 Thermoleophilia bacterium | reverse complement strand
CTGCGCGTCGCGCCCTACGAGACAAACGGATGCGACCAAAGCACCCCCGTCAACGCAGGCCCCCCAAAGGAGCGAGCCCAGGTTCGGACTCGTAGGGGCGAGGCGCAGCCTCGACCGCCGTGCACGACCAGATGCCGCACGGCGCACCCGGACGACGCTGCGCGTCGCGCCCTACGAGACAAACGGATGCGACCAAAGCACCCCCGTCAACGCAGGCCCCCCCAAAAGGAGCGAGCCCAGGTTCGGACGCGTAGGGGCGAGGCGCAGCCTCGACCGCCGTGCACGACCAGATGCCGCACGGCGCACGAGGAACGATGCCGTATCCCCGGAGCCGGTGGCCGGCGCTTGCCGGCTACAGGAGCCGATCGTTCACGGTGATGGTTCGACCGCGACGACCTCGAGCACGGAGCCGAGATCGCTGAAGTCCGCAACGTTGCAGGTGTACAGAGGCAGCTCCGCGCCGAGGGCGGTGGCTGCGATCAGCAGGTCGAAGGCTCGCCTGCGGCGTGCCTTGCGACCTCCTACGCTGATGGCTGCGTAGATACGCCCGTACGCTCGCGCGGTTCCTGCGTCGATTGGAATGGGGTCGAACGTCGCCTCGACTCGCTGGAGCCTGTCCTGGCGGCGTGCTCTCTCGGTCGGGTCGAGGGTGGCGTGTGGCCCTGCGGCAAGCTCGGCGAGGGTCACGGCCGAGATCGCGAGCTCGACAGGCAAGTCGTTCGGATCGATCACCTCGAGATCGATGACGACGGAAGTATCGACGAGCCCCCGCGGGTGGCGCTCGTCAGCCACGCGGAATCGGGCTCTGATCGAGCAGGGCGTCTACGTCCGCCCGGAAGCGGCCGGCGTCGATGTGGGGAGCGGACGCGAAGGCGGCTACCGCGGCGTCGGCACGTACGAACTGCCGCTGCCGGAATGGGACCAATTCACCCACCGGCACGCCGTGGCGGGTCACCAGGAAAGACTCGCCCTGATCGAGCGCGCGCATGATCTCACCGCTCTCGTTTCGAAGCTCCCGCTGCGTGAGCTCTCGCGCCACAGCCATACTGTAGCACGCGTGCTACATGGGGGCAAGTGCCGACAGTGGATCCAGGCGAAGGTTTTGCCGCGATAAGCGACCGGAGCGCATCCCTTCAACTCCTTGCCGAAATCAGCCGATGCCTGCATGATGAACGAAGGAAGGGCATGAACGCGGGGGTAGGGAAACCCGTCCAGGGGAGGAACAGGAAGGTTCGGATGACGGCTTCACACCTCATTCTCTAGCGAGCGATGGCGTCGCTCGCCGGAGATCACGTCGAGACCGGCACGAGCATCGGGCTCGTGCGCTCCAGCCTGCCGGTAGAGGCCCAGCCCGGCACTCCTCCCGACCGGCTCGAACGCCTCCACGCCCGGCTCGCTGACGGTGCAATCGACCGCGTCGTGCCGCTCCTCGCGTCGGCCCACGGGCGGGCTGCCCGGATCGTGGCTGCGGCAGGGAAGAGCGACGCTGCCGATGCGCTCGCTGCCGCTGTCTACGCCTCCGACGTGATCGTTGCGCTCGCCGCCGAAGGCGAGCTCGAAGCCGCCGACACCCGCGTTGCCGCGTCGGCGCTTGCACATGTCCGAGAGCAGCCCTTCGCCGCAGCAGCGTTCGATCTCTACCTGCGGGCCGTCTCCAGCCCAGCGTTACTCGAGCTACCGCCCGTCGTCGCGGCCGAGATCCAGCTCAGGCTCCTCCTCCACCTCGACATCGCGCTGGAAGCATCGGTCTGGCGGCGCGTCGGCGGCGCCCAGGCCGAATGCGTCCTCTCCCTCGGCGCCGACGCGGCCTCGCGACGGATCCGCGCCACCGCCAAGGCCGCAATCACCGGACGCGGCGGCCTCTCGCTCGTCGGTCTCTCCAGTCTGCGCTCCGCGCAGGTTCGGCGGTTTGGCGAGCCGGCCGGCGCAATCGTGATCCGCGTCTACGGCGATCCGCGCCGCGACGTCAGCGCCTACCTCGATGCGGCCGCCACAGCCCTCTCCCCCGTGCTCGAGCGTGAGCTCCTGCTCGAGCGCGACGCGGCCCGGGAGCGCGCGCTTGTCGCGGCCGGCGAGAAGCGGCTCATGCGGCTCGGATTCGACCTCCACGACGGCCCGATCCAGGACGTCCTCGCGCTCGCAGGCGAAACCCAGCGCCTCCGAGACCAGATCTATCCATTCGTGCTCGAAACCCACCGAGAACTCGCCTACGGCCGCTTCGACGACATGCTGGCGCGGCTGACCGACCTCGACCGAGGGCTGCGGGAGCTCGCGCACTCGCTCGAGACGAAGAGCATCGTCTCCCGGCCGCTCTCCGAGATCATCCACCGTGAGGTTGACGCGTTCGCGGAGCGCTCGGGGATCGAGGCGACGGTCGAGGTGCGGGGCGACCCGGAGTCGCTCAGCTCGGCTCAGCGGATCACCGTGTTCCGCGCTGTTCAGGAGTCGCTCGCGAACGTGCGGGAACACAGCGGCGCCACCGCCGTCGAGGTGAGTATCCGCACGCGCCGCAGCACGATCGACGTGCGCGTGACCGACAACGGCCAGGGGTTCGAGGTGTCGCGCGCGCTGGCGCGGGCCGCGCAGCGCGGTCGGCTCGGCCTCGTCGGCATCGGCGAGCGCGTTCGCATGCTCGGCGGCACCTTCGAGATCGACAGCCGCCCCGGCGGCCCCACGAACCTCCGTTTCTCGTTGCCACGGTGGGAGCCCTTCACCGCCGTCGACGCCCCCCACGATTAGGGCGAGGCGCAGCCTCGACCGCCGGGCCTCCGGTACGCCCGCGCGAAATCGGCACAAAGCTGGCACACGTGCGTCACACCTTCCCGGGCAGGCTGAGAACATGCAGGCCCGCAAGCCGCTGCGGCTTCCCGGATACGACTACACCCGCACCGGCCTGTACTTCGTCACGATCTGCCTGCGCGACCGAACGCCTCTGCTCGGCCAGGTCGAAGGCCACTTGGTGCGGTTGAG
>JANOUB010000399.1:0-2837 GCA_031416615.1 Thermoleophilia bacterium | reverse complement strand
TGACAACGCAAACCGAGACCACCGTTCGAGTGACATTGCTGAACACTGGCGCACGTCGGCGAGTTGTCGCTCGACTGCGGTCGCAGTCGATGGGTACGACCCGGGTGCGCGACTGCGCCTACCCCTGACCCCGGGGAAAGGCCCACTCGTCGCGTCCGAGCACAAACCGCTCGGACGCTACGAGCCTCGGGGCCAACCCCCGACTCGCCACAGGATCAGCGGACGGACGCCTCGGCTGGTGCTCGACAGGTCACCCGGCTACCCGGTGATCACGATCGTGGCCGCCGACTTGCCCGTGTCGCCATTACCGATGCTCTTGATCCGAACGTAGCCTCGCGCACCCGTGTAGACGCCCGCGCCGCCGACGACAGGTATGTCGAACACGGGCCCCTGCAGGATCGAACCCGCGACCGTGAATTGGCCTCCCGGCAACAACGCAGCACCGGTACAGATCTGCCAATATCCGTTGCCAGTGATCTTCGTGAACGTGCAGACGGTCTGGACCGTCCCGACATGCGCGCCGCGCTTGCTGCCGTTCCACTTGTAGAAGTCACTCTCGATCACGAATTGCTTACCCACCTTCGGCGGGCTGTTCGGGTCGACGTTGATGTCCACGATCGATCTATCGACCATCAGCAGGTTGATCGTCTGGGGCTTCACCGCAGCCCCCGGAGTTGCAGCGACCGCAAGCACACCCAGCACGAGCGAAGCCAACACGAGCCCTTTGAAACCTTTCACCTTGTACCCCCTGCGTTGTAGGAGCGGCGACGTTAGTGGAGGCCAGCCGTGGGAAGCTCCCGCACGAGCGACCTCACCCTCCAGGCAGCAGGCTCCCCCCCGACCGACGGGAAAACATCAGGGAAACCACCGATTGCAGACGCCGCGAAACCGCCTTCCGCCTGGCGCGACATCGGGTGACATTCCCGAACGCTGGCGCAGCCGACGGTCCTGTCGGCTGATGCACCAGAGGTTTGCGGTTCGCTACCGGTGCGTTGCTTCACATCGGATAGCCACTTCATTTTGTATACTCATGCGGTCGCCACCTTCCACCCAAGGAGTCCTGGATGCCCGTCCTCGACGAGGTCGTTGCCGCAAATGAGGAGTACGTCCGCACGTTTGGTGATAAGAGCGAGCTGGCGCTTCCGCCCGCTCGGCGCTTCGCGATTCTCACCTGCATGGACGCTCGGCTCGACCCCGCGAAGTACGCCGGGTTGAGCGAAGGGGATGCCCATGTCATTCGCAATGCCGGGGGTCGTGCGAGCGATGACGCGATCCGCTCCCTCGTGATCTCGTACAAGCTCCTCGGCACCGCCGAGTGGTTCGTCGTCCACCATTCCGATTGCGGGATGGAGTTCTTCACCAACGAGGTTATGGGTGACTTGCTTGCGCAGAGCCTCGAAACGGCTGCGCTTGGTCCGGATGGCTTTTACGATGTCGGAGCCGGGCCCGGGTCGACCGCCGGCAGGGACATCGACTGGCTCACGATCTCCGATCGCGAGCAGAGCGTCGTCGACGACGTGCGCCGCATCCGCAACCACCCCCTCGTTCCTGCCAGAATCCCTCTCTACGGATATGTCTACAACGTCCGAACCGGCAGCCTCGAGGAAGTAGTCGAAGCCACCGAGGCCGGTCGCCCCGCCTGACGGTCACCGTCCAGGCAGCAGTGGTTCGCCTCGCGCCCGGCGACGACAAGGAACAGCCTGTTCCTTGCTGGCGTCTAGGATCGAGTCGTGCCGCTCGGCCTCGTCACCGCAGGAGAATCGCACGGCCCCGCGCTCGTGGCCGTCCTCACAGGCCTGCCGGCAGGGCTGCGACTCGACCGGGACGCGATCGACGCCGACCTGAGGCGCCGCCAGCTCGGATACGGCCGGAGCCCGCGGCAGCAGCTCGAGACCGACACCGTCGAGGTGCTCTCCGGCCTCCGGCAGGCCCATACGCTAGGCACCCCGCTGACGCTTCTCGTCCGCAACCTCGACCACAAGAACTGGGCCTGGGGGATGAGCCCCTGGGAGCCGGAAGGCGAGCCCCACGGCAAGGGCACGAAGGCAGTCACCCTGCCGCGCCCCGGCCACGCCGACCTCGCAGGCGTCCTCAAGTACGGGCACGACGATGTCCGCAACGCGCTCGAGCGGGCAAGCGCCCGCCATACTGCGTCCCACGTGGCGGCGGGCGCCGTTGCCAAGGCCCTCCTCGCGACGATCGGGATCTCGGTCGCCGGCCGGCCGCTCGAGGTGGGCGGCGCCCAGGGCGACGATGGCATGCGCGAGGCCACAGACGCCGCCCGCAAGGATCGCGATACGCTCGGTGGCATCGTCGAAGTCGTCGCCAAAGGTTGCCCCCCCGGCCTCGGCTCCTATGCCGAGAAGGCCGACCGGCTCGACGCCCGGCTCGCGTTTGCGCTGATGGGGATCCAGGCCGTCAAGGGGGTCGAGGTGGGCGACGGCTTCGCGCTTGCCCGCGTCCGCGGCTCGGAGGCACACGACGAGATCGACCCCGGGCTCTCCCGGCGCACGAACCGCGCGGGCGGGCTGGAGGCCGGGATCACGAACGGCGAGCCGCTCGTTGTACGCGCCGCCATGAAGCCGTTGCCGACATTGATGAAGCCGCTCGACTCCGTCGATCTCGAAACCGGCGAAGCGGCGCAGGCGCTCGTCGAGCGGAGTGACGTACAGGCGGTCGAGGCGCTCGCAGTCGTTGCCGAGGCGGCGGTCGCGTGGGAGCTCGCCTGCAGCGCCAAGGACAAGTTCGGTGGCGACGCGATCGCCGACTTCATTGAAGCCCATCGCGCCTACCTCGAGCGCATCCGGTGGCCGCGAACGCCCTCAGAGCACCTACCA
>JANOUB010000398.1:0-1988 GCA_031416615.1 Thermoleophilia bacterium | reverse complement strand
ATCCCCGGGCGTGGCGCGAGCGTCACGAGCGCCACGCCCAGCGCGATCGCTCCGGTCGCGGCAAACGCAATGCGCACCCCGGAGCTGCCCTCTGCGAGACCGGCGACGAGCGGTGTCGCGAGCGCCATCACGGCCCAGGCGAGATTCATGACGCCGATCACCATCGGCGCCGACGTACCGTCGCTCGCCCGGACGCCCACAGCGAAGATGAGAGCGTTGATCGTCGAGCGGCACCCGGCCGAGACGACGAGGAACGCCACGAGCGCGAGCGTCGAGAGACGCAGCGCCGGGATCAGCCAGGCGCCCGCCAGGACGGCGATCACGATGCCGACGCCCCGGAGGTGCACCGCCGAGGCACGCAGCCTGCCGACGAGTGTCGCGGACGCGATCCACACCGCGGCCGAGATCCCGAACGCCAGCCCGATCCCACCCGCCGACAACCCGTTGCCCGCGAGCGCGAGCGGGACGAGCAGGCCCGAAACACCGCTCACGACCCCGAGCAGGGCACTGACGAGCGCCACCCCTGCGACCGTGCGATTGTGACGTACGAGGCCGAGGGCCGTCCGTAGCCGCAGGTTCTCGATCCTCTCGCCACCCTCCTGCGAGGCGGCATGCCGCGCGACGACCGCAATCAGCGGCAGCGTTACGATCGCAAGCGTCCCCGACGCGAGGCGCCAACCGGCAGCATCGGCAAGGCCACCGGCGATCAGCGGCCCCACGAGCCATCCCGCGCCTGACGCTGCGATCAGCGGCCCGGTGCCGCCGGCGCCCCGGCCGCCCGAGGCTGCACGCGCCGGGCCGATCACCCAGAGAATCCCGAAACTGAGGCCAAAGAGAAGCCGGGCTCCCAGGAGCTCCGGCAGGCTGCCGGCCAGAGCCTGCCCGACGAGCGCCACCGGCATCAACGTGGCCGCAAGCAGCAGAAGCCTCCTGGTGCCGAACCGGTTCGCCGCGAAGCTCACAGGCATCGCAGCGACCAGCATCGCCAGCGTCGTCGTCGCGAGCAGCATCCCGGTCTCGACCGGGGAAAGACCGAGGTCTGTCCTGATCGAGGGCAGCAGCGGCACGAGCGACGATTCCGCCATGCCGTTCACGAACGCAAAAGCGAGCAGGACACGGAGCTCGAGGTCGAAGCGTTGCATAGCTACAGCATCGTCACAGCCGACCGATTCGTAAAATACGAATATATGGACAGAACGATCACAAAACATGATCGCTTGGCCGGAGTCGAGATCCGCCATCTGGCAGCGCTCGAGGCAGTCGTTCAGACGGGATCGTTCAGGCGCGCCGGGGTCGAGCTGGGCTACTCGCAGTCCGCGATCAGCCAGCAGATCGCGACGCTCGAGCGCGCCGCGGGCCTCCAGCTGCTCGATCGGCCCGGCGGCCGGCGGCCGGTGACGCCCACCGAGGCGGGGCAGCGACTGCTCCGTCACGCGCGACGCGCTTCAGCCGCGATGCGCGCCGCCGAGGCCGACCTCCACGCGCTGGTCGAGGGCGAGGCAGGAACACTTCGCGTCGGCATCTTCCAGAGCGCCGGCGTGCGACTTCTGCCGGGAGCGATGCGCCGTTACGTGGAGCGCTGGCCGGACGTCGAGGTGCGCCTCACCGAGGCCTCGTACGACGAGGAGCTGCTCGGGCTGCTCGAGCGTGGCGATCTCGACCTGGCGTTCGTGCTCGGAAACGACGACCCCACGTTCGAGCGCATCGACGTCCTCTCCGACCCCTATGTGCTGCTCGCCCCCGCGAGCTCGGAGTTCGCGCAGAGCTCGCGCCCGATCCGGCCAAGGGAGATCGCCGGTCTGCCGCTGATCGGGTACCGGCGGGCGACCGACGGCGCGGAGGCTTTCCTGCGTTCGCGGGGGCTCGAGCCGGAGATCGTCTTCCGCTCGGACGAGGGCGGCATCGTGCAGGGACTCGTCGGCGCCGGGATCGGGTATGCCGTCGTGCCGCTCCTCGGCGTGGACGCGAGCCCGGATGTCGCCGTCCTC
>JANOUB010000397.1:0-1997 GCA_031416615.1 Thermoleophilia bacterium | reverse complement strand
GCGAGCTCGCCGACGCAACGAGCGAAAGGAACACATGAGCTGGCGCACCCTGCTGGCAGCAGCCGTAGGTGCGCTGCTGCTCGCATCCCCACTCGCCGCGCGACAGGCGGCGATCCCGAGCGGAAACCTCGTCGTCAACCCCGGGGCCGAGGCGAGCCCAGGAGTCGCGACCGACACGGTCGTCCCGATCGCAGGGTGGGCGACGACCGGTTCGCTGACGGCCTGGACGTACGGGGCGCTCGGCGACCGGCCCGACGCGGCCTACGCCGCGACGATCGGCGGCGGCAAGAACTTCTTCTCCGGAGGTCCAGGAGGAGTGGCCGGCGTGCCGACTGCGGGTCAGCAGATCGACGTTTCCGGTGCGGCAGCGGAGATCGACACGGGCAGCGTCGCGGCGACCCTGGCCGCACTCATCGGCGGCTACACCGTGTCCGAGGATCTCGCGCGCGTCGAAGCGGTGTTCTACGACGCGGCCGGCACCAAGCTCGGCAGCATGGGCATCGGGCCGGTCAACCGTGATGACCGCAAGCGGCTGACGACGCTGCTCCCGCGCAAGTCGACCGCGAATGTACCGAAGCTGACGCGGCGCATCGACGTCGTGATCTCGGTCAAGGTCGACAACAACGGCAAGAACCACGCGTACGTCGACAACATTTCGCTGACCCTCGCTAAGGCCGTGGCCGCGCCCCCGGCGACGGGTAAGGCGACACTGGTCGCTGTCTGCTCGGGGAAGACTCTCGTCGCAACGGTGCGTCCTGCAAAGGGCTCTACCGTGACGTCGGTCACGTTCCTCGTCAACGGTAAGCCCATCGCGATCGACAGGAAGGCGCCGTTCACGGTCCGCATCGCAACGGGGGCCTTGCCAGCGCTGCTGAAGGTCACCGCCCGGGTGCAGGCGGCGGGGAAGACCGTCACGCTGACAAAGGCGCTTCCCCGGTGCAAGGGAGCGGCATGACTCTCGGAGCGTTGGGACTCGTCGCAGCCCTTGCCCTCGCCGTCGTGTTCGCGGCGGCGGGGGTCGCCAAGCTGGCCGACCTCGGAGGAACCCGTACCGCGGTCGGTGAGTTCGGTGCACCAAAGCGCCTCGTCGCCATGCTCGCGCTGGTGCTCCCTACCGCCGAGATCACGGTGGCGATCCTCGTGCTCGCCGCACCGTCGCGGGCCGTGGGCGCGGTGGGGGCGCTCGCACTCCTGGGTGTCTTCTCGGCCGCGATCGCCGTGAACCTCGCCCGCGGCCGTACGCCCGACTGCCACTGCTTCGGTCAGCTCCACTCCGCACCGGCAGGTTGGAAGACCCTCGTCCGAAACGGACTCCTCGCGATCCTCGCCGGGATCACGTTGGCGGCGGGCGTCGCGGAGGAGACGCCCTCAGTGCTCTCCTGGGCGGGCAATCTGAGCGGTGTCGGCCTCCTCACACTCGCCCTCAGTGCGACGTTCGTCGCACTGGGAGCGGCAGGTGTGGCAGCGTTCTCGGCGCTCCTTGGCTCGTACGGCAAGGTGCTTCTCCGACTCGAGGACGTCGAACGGCGGCTGTCAAAGGCAGGGCTCGACGATCGGAAGGACGTTGGCTCCGCACCCGAGCTCGGCCTCGATCCAGGAGCGCCGGCGCCGGGGTTCGTCGCGCGCGACGTGACCGGAGTCTCGATCTCACTCGACGATCTCCTCGCACCGGACCTACCGCTTCTCCTGCTCTTCACGAGCCCGGCGTGCGGGCCCTGCCAGGAGCTCCTGCCCAACGTCGCCGCGTGGCAGGACGAGTACGCAGACCGCATCACGGTTGCGATCGCGAGCGAGGGTGACCCTGAGACGGGCATTGCCGAGACGCAGGGGTACGGTCTCGAGCACGTACTCGTCGATCACGACCTCGCGATCTACGACGCCTACCGCGCTGCCGGTACCCCGAGCGCCGTGCTGATCAGTCCGGACGGGGCGATCGCGAGCCATGTGGCGCCGGGATCCGACTGGATCGAGCAGCTGCTGCTCAACGCGGTCGGGGA
>JANOUB010000396.1:0-2081 GCA_031416615.1 Thermoleophilia bacterium | reverse complement strand
CCGTGAACATGACGAGGAGCGCGCGCGGGACCATTCCTCAAGAGTAGCCTCGAAACATGGCCCGTCTCACGATCGAGCACGATGCTGGGGACGACGACGCGAACGCGCGAACGCGGCGGCGCTCGATCGCGCTTCGGCTCGATGGCATGGCATGGTTGCGGGTCGAGCCCGAGGCGCTCGGAGAGCTCGGCGTCGCCGAGGGTGACGAGATCGACGACCCGCGTCGGACCGCCGTCGAGGAGGCACTCGCGCGGGTGCGGGCCCGGCTCTTCGTCGTGCGATCACTCGCTATGAAGATGCAGTCGGCAGCGGAGATCGAGAAGAAGCTCGCAGCACGCGATGTACCTCCCCAGGTGGCGCGCCAGGCGATCGAGCGCGTTAAGGGGTACGGATACATCGACGACGCTTCCCTCGCCGGGCAGCTCGCTCGTGGGATGCAAGCGCGTGGATACGGGCGGCGGCGGGCGGAACAGAAGCTGAGAACACGTGGGCTCCCCCGGGCTCTTGCCGACACTGCACTCGACGAGGCGTACGGCGACCGTGATGAGGTTGCGCTCGCCCGTGAGGCGCTCGGCCGCCGAGCGGTCGTCGACGACGCGGATCGCCGGCGGGCGGTTGCGTTTCTCGCCCGCCGCGGCTTCTCGGCAGGAGCTGCATGGAGAGCGGTGCGGGATGCCGCCGACGAGGGCTGAGCCTGGTTGAGCCTGGAACGAGGCGCACGGTAGGTTCCCTCGTGATGCCGGTGCCCGCGAGCTATGTCGTCTGCGACGGACTCCTTGCGGGCGCCTACCCCGGCACTGCCGACGCCGTTACGGCTCTCGAGCACGCTGGCATCACCGTCTTCGTCGATCTGACCCATCCTTCGGACCCGCTCGACGACTATGCGCACCTCCTGCACAGCGCCCGCAGGCTCGCTCACCCGATTCCCGACATGGGGACACCAACCGCAGGTCATGTGATGCGGATCCTCGACGAGATCGACGCAGCTCACATGCAGAACGACAGGGCGTACGTGCACTGCTGGGGCGGCGTCGGCCGCACGGGGACGGTGATCGGCTGCTGGCTCGTCCGCCACGGGCTCGCTGAGAGTGACCCGATGGCCCGGATCGCCGAGCTGCGCGCTGGGATCGCAGGCGCACGGCCGTCGCCCGAGACACCGGGACAGATCTCGCTCGTGCGCAGCTGGAGGCAAGGGTGGTGAAACGCGTCTGGCTGCTCCGCCACGCAAAATCGAGCTGGGACGACCTGGGGGTCGCCGATCACGATCGTCCTCTCGCTCCGCGCGGACGCAAGGCGGCGAAGCGGATGGCTCGCTGGGCTTCCGACAACGACGTGCGGCCCGAGCTCGTGCTCTGCTCGACGGCTCTACGCGCACGGGCAACGCTCGACCTCGTCCTCCATGGACTCGGCACGCCCGCGGCGGAGATCGAGGGGGTCCTCTACCACGCGTCGGCCGCCGATCTGCTGGAGCGGCTGCGGGCCGTGCGTGCGAGCGTTACGGAGGTACTTCTCGTCGGTCACAATCCCGGCCTACACGAGCTCGCCTGCCTGCTCTCACCGCCCGGGCCCGACGAGTTCCCAACAGGAGCGCTCGCCGAGCTACGGCTCGCCATCGACACATGGTCGGACGTGAATCCGGGTTGCGCACACCTCGCGCGGCTCGTGGTCCCGCGGTCGCTGCCCCGGTAGGGGCACATTCGCTGCCACCCTCGATGGTTGATTCCGAATTCGGAATCAACCATCTAGCTAGCCCGGATCTTTCATCTGGCGTGATCGCGGGGCGCTCGTCCGGCTCGTCAGGACGTGCGGGGAAGGGGCCGTGCAGGCCGGGAGCCTGTGGGGCCCCTTCCCCGCACGGAGCGCACCGTCCGGGTGGGGCCACCTTGAAGGGAAGAAACGGGGCCCCACCCGGACGGGGAGCGCCCCTGGCGCGCCTTCGGTACGGAGAAGCAACGCCCGCGCCACCTGCAAGATCCGGGCTAGGGTCTCGTGACGGACAGGATCCTTCTCACCGTTCCCTCGGGGCCTCGCGGCGCGGGCGTCGTGGCGCTCGTCCTCGGAGGCCTCGGCTCCCGGTTCGA
>JANOUB010000395.1:0-3780 GCA_031416615.1 Thermoleophilia bacterium | reverse complement strand
TCCTGTCAGAGCGGCTCGGCTTCCTGGGATGGGCGGGCTGCGCGGTGATGCTCGCCGGCATCGTGCTCGCTGAGCCGGCCGCGGCGACGACGCTGCGCCGTCTCGCCCGACGGCCCGGGCCCGTCTGATGGACGCCGTCGTTCAAGCGCCATTCAGAAATCTGATATTATTCCACTGAGATTTATCTCAGTCACTTAGACTCAAGGTACAAGGAAGGACGTCAACCAGATGTCAAAGACAATCGGAATTGACCTCGGCACGACAAATAGCTGCATGGCCGTGCTCGAAGGCGGCGAGCCCACCGTGATCCCGAACGCCGAAGGTGGCCGCACGACGCCGTCCGTCGTCGCGTTCGCGAAGGACGGCCAGCGGCTCGTCGGGGCGCCCGCGCGGCGCCAGCAGGTGACGAACCCGCAGAACACGATCTCCTCGATCAAGCGCTTCATGGGGCGCAAGTGGGAGGAGGTCTCCGACGAGATGACGATCGTCCCCTACGAGGTCGTGCAGGGTGAGAACGGGGACGCGCGCGTCGTCGCCGACGACAAGCAGTTCGCGCCGCCGGAGATCAGCGCCATGATCCTGCAGAAGCTGAAGACGGATGCCGAGGCGTTCCTCGGCGAGCCGATCACCGACGTCGTCGTGACGGTCCCCGCCTATTTCAACAACGCCCAGCGCGAGGCGACGAAGGACGCCGGCAAGATCGCCGGCCTCAACATCGTCCGCATCATCAACGAGCCGACCGCGGCCGCTCTCGCCTACGGCCTCGACAAGGAGGGCGCCGACCAGACGATCCTCGTCTTCGACCTCGGCGGCGGCACGTTCGACGTGTCCGTGCTCGAGCTCGGCGACGGCGTCTTCGAGGTGAAGTCGACGAACGGTGACAACCACCTCGGTGGCGATAACTTCGACAAGGCGATCGTCGACTGGATGGCGGCCGAGTTCAAGAAGGATCAGGGCATCGACCTCAGCACCGACAAGATGGCGCTGCAGCGTCTCTACGAGGCGGCCGAGAAGGCGAAGATCGAGCTCTCCTCGACGATGACGACCCAGATCAACCTGCCGTTCATCACCGCGACGGTCGAGGGGCCGAAGCACCTCGACCTGCAGCTGACGCGAGCCAAGCTGACCGAGCTGACCGGTGCGTTGCTCGCGCGGACGGTCGGCCCGACCAAGCAGGCCCTCGCGGACGCAGGCCTCGATGCCTCTGGCATCGACCACGTTGTCCTCGTCGGGGGGATGACCCGCATGCCCGCCGTGCAGGAGAGGGTCACCGAGCTGCTCGGCAAGGAGCCGCACAAGGGCGTCAACCCGGACGAGGTCGTTGCAATCGGCGCCGCGATCCAGGGTGGCGTGCTCAAGGGCGAGGTCAAGGACGTGCTCCTGCTCGACGTCACCCCGCTGTCGCTCGGGATCGAGACCAAGGGCGGCGTGATGACGAAGCTGATCGAGCGCAACACGACGATTCCGACGCGCAAGTCGGAGACCTTCACGACAGCCGAGGAGAACCAGCCTTCGGTCGAGATCCACGTGCTCCAGGGCGAGTCGGAGATGGCCGGGTTCAACAAGACGCTCGGCAAGTTCCAGCTCGTCGGGATCGCACCCGCGACGCGGGGGATGCCGCAGATCGAGGTGTCGTTCGACATCGACGCGAACGGGATCATCCACGTCGCCGCCAAGGACACCGGCACCGGCAACGAGCAGCAGATCAAGATCGAGGGCGGCTCGGGCCTGTCGGAGGACGAGGTGCAGCGGATGGTGAAGGACGCCGAGTCGCACGCCGAAGAGGCGCACAAGCTGCGTGAGCTCGCTGATGCGAAGAACGTGGCGGAGACACTCGCTTACCAGACCGAGAAGTCGCTGGCAGAGCACCGTGACAAGCTCGAGGCATCCGAAGCGGCCACGCTCGAGGGCCGTGTGATGGAGTTGAAGCAGGTGCTCGAGAGCGGCGACCTCGAGACGATCCGCGAGAAGACGCAGGCGCTGAACGAGGCGGCTCAGCCGCTCGCGCAGGCCCTGTACGCCGACGCGCAGGCCACCTCCTCGGGGGGCACTGAGGACGGTGGTGCCGGGAACGGCGCGACCTCCGCCGCCGACGATGAGATCGTCGAGGACGCCGACTTCGAGGTGATCGAAGAAGACGAGACGGCGACGAAGTCGTGAGCGACGAGCCGCACACCGAAGCGATCGTCGAACCCTGGGAGAACGCTGCCGACGGTGAGGCGGCAGAAGGGGATGAGGCTTCGGCCTCATCCCCGGACTCCGAGCTCGCCGCCGCCGAGGCCAAGCGCGACGAGTACCTTGCCGACCTGCAGCGGCTCGCGGCCGACTTCGACAACTACCGCAAGCGTGCGCTTCGCGACCAACACGCATTCGCCGCCCGCGCCGCTGAGCGGCTCGTGGCGAAACTCCTACCCGTACTCGACGATCTCGAGCGAGCTCTGGACGCGGCCGAGCATCACGAGGTCGCCAAGGTGATCGCCGGCGTCGAGATGACGAAGTCCGCCCTTGCCGCGGCCCTCGCATCCGAAGGGTTGGAGGAGATCGCCGCGGAGGGTGCTTTCGACCCGCACGTCCACGAAGCGCTGCTCTCCCAGCCCGCCGAGGGAGTCGCGCCCGGGTCGATCGTGCAGGTCGTCCAGCGGGGCTACCGGCTCGGCGACGCCATGCTCCGGCCGGCCCGCGTGATCGTGGCTGAGTAGCCGTGGCTCGCGGCCCCTACGAGGTGCTCGGTGTGCCGAAGACGGCGACCGACGACGAGATCAAGAAGGCCTACCGCAAGCTCGCCCGCGAGAGCCACCCCGATGCGAATCAGGGCGACCCCGCAGCCGAGGAGCGGTTCAAGGAGATCCAGGGCGCCTACGACAAGCTGTCGGATGCCGAGAAGCGCAAGCAGTACGACACATTCGGTGCCAACGGGCCCCGCGGTGGTGGCGGCCCCGGCCCGGGCGGGTTCGCCTACGAGAACGTCGATCTCTCCGATCTGCTCGGCCAGTTCGGTGGGATGTTCGGCCGCGGCGGTGGCGGCCGGAGGGGAAGGCCGCAGCCGGAGCGTGGCGCCGACCTCGAGTCGCGCGTGCGGCTGTCATTCGAGGACGCCCTGGCGGGCGCCCTGGTGCGCGTGCCGATCGAGGTCGACGCCCCCTGCCACACCTGTCACGGCACGGGCGCCGAGCCCGGCACCTCGCCGGTCACCTGTCCGCAGTGCGGCGGCTCGGGAACGGTGTCCGACTCGCACGGCCTCTTTGCGCTGTCGCAGCCCTGCCGGCGGTGCCGCGGCAACGGCGTCATCGTCGAGAAACCGTGCCAGACCTGCCGTGGCGCGGGGCGCGAGCGGGTGACGAAGCGCTACGCCGTGAAGATCCCGGCCGGGGCGAAGGACGGCACCCGCGTCCGGCTGAAGGGCAAGGGTGAGCCGGGCGCGAATGGAGGACCTGCCGGTGACCTCTTCGTCGTCGTCTCCGTCGAGCCGTCCGCGCTCTACGAACGCCGCGATGCCGACCTCGTGCTCGACGTGCCGGTGACGTATCCCGAAGCGGTGCTCGGAGCCACGGTGGAGATCCCGACACCGGAGGGGCCGGTCAACCTGAAGGTGCCGGCCGGGACCGAGAGCGGCAAGCTCCTGCGGGTCAAGGGCCGTGGCGCGCCGAAGCTGAAGGGCGGTGGCAATGGTGACCTGCTCGCTCGCGTCAAGGTGACGGTGCCACAGAAGTTGACGAAGGCCGAAAGGGAGGCGCTCGAGGGGTACGACAAGGTGCTTCGCGAGCGGCCACGCGATAGGGC
>JANOUB010000394.1:0-3029 GCA_031416615.1 Thermoleophilia bacterium | reverse complement strand
TACGGATCGAACGAAAAGAGGGGCCACCGCCGAGGCCCCTCTCTCACGCAGGCTCCCCCGAAAGGGAGCCGGTATCTCTCGACCTCCGCGTCCGCCGCACCGTCGCGTTCCGTCGAGGTAGTTGTATCTTGCACGCCCGAGCGGGACGGCGCACTCACCCATCGGGAGTTGACTTCTCCCTCAGCCGGGGTTGACCGACCCGCTTCACCCGACCCCGCTCGAGCCTCGTCCCGAAACGTTCGACCGGTAACCAGTAGGGGACTGGCGCCTGCCTGTGCAGCAAACAGGCTAAACGTTCCGGGAGAACGCACTAGCCATCGCGAGGATCGGATCCGATGCCCGCTGCCTCGAGACGCTGCAACCGCCAGTCCATGCGCGACGCGATCTTCTCCATCTGCTCGAGCATCTTCTCGCGGGTCTGGTTCCGCAGCCGGTCCGCCTCGTCGAGCCGACTCACGAGGCCCGACGTCTCGGGTACATGGAGCTGCATCCGCGGGGCGGCACCCGCCGGCCCCACCGAGGCCGGCCCAGCTGCCACGATCGCAGCAAGTTGGTCGAGGCGCGCGCTCAGCTCATCGAGCCGCTGCACAACACCGCGCGAGCCGGCCAGGTCCGACACCGTCTTCTCGTGGTAGGCGAGCCTCATCCGCAGGCCTTCGACGCCGATGCGCAGCCGGTCGAGCTCCTGGGGCGTCTGTGTGAACAGGTCACCATCCACCTCGGTGGCTGCCGGCACAGGCCCGGTGACGATTCGCGCGGCGAGCTCAGAGACACGCTCCTGGAGTGAGGCGCGCTCCGCCGTCCACGATGTCGCCGTGCGGGCCAGTTCGTCCCTCACTGCGTCGCGGTCGCGTTCGATCTGCTCGATCCGTTCCGTCAGCTCGTCCAGGTTCTCCGACAGGCCGGCGTTGAGATCAGCCGTTCCCACCACGCCGCTCACCCCGGCGGTGGCGTGGTCCTCGAGCGTCGAGAGTCCTGCTTCGACGCGAGCCTCGAGCGTCGCCAACTCGGTAGTCCATGTCTCTGCGAGTGCCGCGAGATCGGCCACCGTCTCGCGCTCGCCCTCCATCCGGGCGAGTCGGCCGGCGAGTTCATCGACCAGATACTCGACCTCGGGTGCTTGTGGGCGCTCCACCGTGATCGCAGTCGCGATCGCGTCAAGGCGAGCCTCGAGCGCGACCCTCTCCTGCGCCCAGGTGCTCTCGGCGTAGGTTGCGTCGTTCGCAACCGCCTGCCGATCGTGCTCCAGCCTCTCCAGCCGCTCTGCCAGCGTATGAAGCGCCCGTCCTAGCTCGTCGGCTCCCCGCTCGGCCGTCGATGCGGCAAAGGCGGCAAGATCGTCCATCCGCGTCTCCAACGCCGACCGGCGCGCCTCCCATTCTCGGGTCGCCTCGACGACGTCGCTGTGCTTCCTCGCCACCGCGGCAGCCAGGGCTGCGATCTCGCCGGAGCCACGCTCCGCCGTCGACGTGGCGAAGGCGGCGAGATCGTCCATCCGCGTCTCCAATGCGGATCGGCGCGCCTCCCACTCTCTGGTTGCCGCGACGACGTCGACGTGCTCCTTGGCGACCGCGGCGGCCAGGGCCACGATCTCCTCGCGCAATTCGACACCCACCTGCTCGGTCGCGCCGGACGCATCGGCAACAACTCCTTCGAGACGGACGAGCTGCGCGCCGAAGGCCGCAACCTTCGCTTCTAGCTCGCCGGGGTCGGCGGCCGACGCGGGCCCGTCTGGGGCCACAGCGGCAAGCGCGTCGATCTCCCGCCGCAACTCGCGGGCAACCTCGTCGATCCGGAGTCCCACATCACCGAGCCTGCTGTCGAGCGCGGCGGTCTCGACCTCGCGGCCGGTGGACCGGCCGGCAGTCTCGCCGACGATGCCGGAGAGCGTGCCGACCCGGTCGCCGAGCGTCTGGACGGTATCGAAGAGGCCGTCGACCCGCTGCTGGAGCATCGGATCGACCGCGAGACGGGCGTTCAGCGCCTCGAGGTCGTTGCGCATGGAACGCACAGACTCGTCGGTGCGCGTCAGCGTCTCTTCCCTCAGCTGCTCCAGCCTCGCGAGCTCACCATCCTTCGCCGCGAGTCTCCCGGCGGTGGCAGTTGCAGTTCCCGCCAGGAAGTCGACGCGCTCCACGAGAGCGCCGACCTGCTGTGCGACCCGCTGCTCGAGGCCGGGGTCGACGGAAGTTGGCGCCGGCGGGGCCGCGGCGCGGGAGGCCTGCTCCGACACGACCCGGAGGTCACGTCGCACCTCGTCGAACCTCGCTTCGGCTCGCTCGTCCCCCCTGGCGAGCGCCTCGGCGAGTACCGAGATCCTGGTCTGCTCCGCGACCAGGCGTCCCGCTGTCGAGCGAACGATCTCGGACAGCGTCTCGGTCCGATCGGTGAGCGTCGCGATCGTCTCACGGAGCGGATCGGAGACCGCAGCCGCGACTGTGCCCGAACGTTTCGGAGCCTCTGCCACGAATCCGCGAAGCGCTTCGATCTCTCCGCGCACCGATGCGAGAGCGGCGGCGGAGCGTTGGGTGTCCTCGCCGATCCGCTCCTCCACCCGCCGATCGAGCGATGCGACCTCACCGCGATTCGCGGCAAGACTCCCGGCGGTCTCGCGCACCATCGACGCAAGCGTGTCGACCCGATCCGCGAGCGCGTCTATCGCGCCACGCACATCGTCATCTCTCTGGCGGTGCTCAGCGCTCATCGGCGGCACCGGGCGCTCGGGCAAGTGGACGGTGTCTCCCGACACCACTCGCCGCAGACGCCGCAGGCCGAATGTCGCCGCAGACCAACCACCGATTGCTCCGGTTCGCCGTGCCGGAAAGCTCGTTGATCGCTGGCAACATGCCCCTCTATCGCACGTTCCGGCCACGAGCACGCTCCCTCATTCGAGTGGTTGTGCAACCCGAACCGGGATCGCCGCTCTGCCCGTTGCGCCTATCCTTGTATCCCACGGGCGGTTAGCTCAGCTGGTAGAGCACCTCGTTTACACCGAGGGGGTCGGCGGTTCGAGCCCGTCACCGCCCATC
>JANOUB010000393.1:0-8435 GCA_031416615.1 Thermoleophilia bacterium | reverse complement strand
GCGGTACCGAAGCAGAGTTGCTGGCCGAGGAGGGGCCATTCCGCCGGCTCGCCGAGACGATGCACGGCATGCCCGTCCGCGACGTCGCTTGAGACGGACGCCCAGCCCGGGCTCTCGGGCCGGCGACGCCAGGCACCGGCTCTCGGGCCGGCGACGCCAGGCTTCAGCCTGGCGTCAAGCAAGGTGCCGGGGCGCGAGGGTTTGACGACGCACGCCAGGCTGAAGCCTGGCGTGCGGGCGCCCGTCACAGCACCCGAAGCCGGCGCGGTACGCCTCGCGCGTCACGGCACGCGCGACCTCCGCATTGGTGAGTGGCTATTCACCCCAGTCAAAGTCGCGCGAGCGGCCCCAGAGGTCTCCATCGAGGGCTGGGCCCTGGGGGCTGACTGCCTGCTCGGCGGTGTCCTCGCCGGGCCAGGGTAGCGCGAGGGAGTGCAACTCAACGGCTGGCTCGCCGTCGAGTGTTTCCTCGTAACGTGCCTGCTCCTCGGACTTGAACAGCGGGTGATTCTCGAACGGATCCTCGCTCTGGTAGCGGTCGAGCGGCATATCGCCGTCGAGTTCCGCATTTTGCTTCTGCAGTTCGAGGTGATCCTGGATGACGCTTGCGAACGGTGATGCTGAAAACTTCGATTCGGTTTCAACCGGCATAGAGCCTCCTGGGTCGGGGACAGGATCTGAGCGCCAGAGAACGGAATCCGACGCCAGCTGAAAGCTTAGCCGACCGGAGAGCCAGCGCAAGTGGCGGCAGGGCGATGCGGCCGCTCCTGGTCCGTGTGTCATGATGCTCCCATGCCACGCCTGATCCCCACGAACCCGATGGCTGCCGGGATATTTGCGTACACGATGTGGCGCAAGCTCCCACCCGCACAACGCCGTCTCCTGCTCAACGCCGCCCGCACCCACGGCCCTCGTGTGGCGGCGGCCGCAGCAGCAGCGGCGAAGGCCCGCAAGAAGCGCTGAGGCACTAGCCCAGGACGCCGAGAGCGGCGCGCACGATGCGATCCTGCTCGAACTGATGCGCCGTCGGATATCCCTCACTCGGCGAGGCGCGCCACGAACGGCCGACGTAGGTGACGCCCGCCACCGAAGAGCTCGAGCGGGCGGCGTCGTCGAGGCGGTGTCGGATCGAACGCCACGCCCCCATGTTCTGGGGCTCCTCCTGCGCCCACACGATCTCCTCGAGTCGCGGTAGGGCGGCGATCAGGGCGGCGACGGCGTCGACGGGGAACGGGTAGAGCTGCTCCAGCCGGGCAACGGCGACGTCCGTCGTGCCAGGGCGGGCCTCATGGCCGACGATGTCGTAGTACACCTTGCCGCTGCAGAGGACGAGTCGGCGCACGTCCGCTCCGGTGCTGGGATCGGGAATCACCGGTCGGAACGACCCGGTGCAGAGATCCTCGAGCGTCGATGACGCCTGCTTGAGGCGGAGAAGCCCTTTCGGCGTCATCACGATCAACGGCCGTGCGGTCGCGTCGAGCGCCTGGCGGCGAAGCAGGTGGAAAAACTGCGCCGCGGTGGTGCAGTTCGCGATTCGGATGTTGTCCTGCGCTCCCTGCTGGAGGAACCGCTCGAGCCGGGCGCTCGAGTGCTCGGGCCCGTTTCCCTCGTAACCGTGAGGCAGCAGCAGCGTGAGCCGCGACGTCTGGCCCCACTTCGAGCGACCCGCGACGAGGAACTGGTCGATCACGATCTGGGCGCCGTTGACAAAGTCGCCGAATTGCGCTTCCCAGAGAACAAGCGCGTCGGGTGCGGCTACCGAGTAGCCGTACTCGAAGCCGACAGCGGCGTATTCCGAAAGCGGCGAATTGTAGACCTCGAAGGAGGCGTTGGCCCCGGGGAGATGCTGAATCGGCGCATACGTCTCACCGGTGTACGGGTCGTGAAACATGAGGTGGCGGTGGGCGAACGTGCCGCGTTCGGCGTCCTGGCCCGAGAGACGCATGGGGATGCCGTCCTCGAGCAAAGAGGCGTAGGCGAGCGCCTCACCCTGGCCCCAATCTATCCCGCCGTGGACAATGGTTTCGCGACGACGATCGAGTTGCTTCGCAAGCTTGACGTTGATCGTGAACCCTGGCGGCACGGCCAGCAGCTGCTCGTTCAGGGCGCGCAGGCGATCGGCCGCAACCGCGGTGACAACCGCGTCGCCGGTCGTCACGGCCCGGGTCGTCTCCGCCACGGCGGGGGTAGGCGCGGCCTGACCGATCGTCGTCCGGAGCTGCTCGTGGGCGGCGCGCAGCGTCGAGGTGACGTCGGCGACGAATGCCTCGGCGTCCTTGGCCGTGATCACCCCCTCCTCGACGAGCCGTGCGGCGTAGACGGCACGGACGGTCGGCTGTCTCTGGATCCGCTCGACCATCAGAGGCTGCGTGTACGACGCGTCATCCTGCTCGTTGTGGCCGAAGCGCCGGTACCCAACGAGATCGATCACGAAGTCATGGCCGAACTCCGCCCGGTAGGCGAGGGCCAGCCGAACGGCAGACAGAGCCGCCTCGGGGTCGTCCGCGTTGACGTGCACGATCGGCACGTCGAAGCCCTTGGCGAGGTCGCTCGAGTAACGCGTCGAACGGCTCTCGGTCGGATCGGTGGTGTACCCGACCTGGTTGTTCGTGATCAGGTGCAGCGTGCCCCCCGTCGCGTACCCCTCGAGCGACTGGAGGTTGAGGGTCTCTGCGACGACGCCCTGGCCGGGGAACGCAGCGTCACCGTGGATCAATACGGGCAGCGCGACCGAAGGGTCGTGGATGCCGGCGCCGCTCGAGCGGTCGGTCTGCTCGGCACGCGCGCGTCCTTCGACAACGGGGTCCGCCGCCTCGAGATGACTCGGGTTGGGAACAATGGTCACGTCGATCGCACCGGCCTCAGTGACTCGCGTTCCCGATGCGGGAAGGTGGTACTTGACGTCGCCTGTGCCGCCCTCGGGGTCGACGACGAGCGCGTCGATCGATCGTTCGCCCTCGAACTCACGCAGGATCGACTGATACGACCGGCCGACCGTATGGACGAGCGCGTTGAGCCGTCCCCGATGGGCCATCCCGATCACGACCTCGTGTGCGCCTCCCGCCGCGGCGAGGGCGATTGTCTCGTCGAGCATCGGTACGAGCGACTCCAGCCCCTCGAGGGAGAACTGCTTCTGACCGAGGAATGAGCGGCGCAGGTACTGCTCTAACCCTTCGGCCTGAGAGAGGCGATGAAGCAGCGACCGTTGCTCCTCGGCAGCGAGCGGCTGCCTGAAGCGCCCTGACTCGATCGCCTGCCGAAGCCACACGCGCTCGGCGTGATCCGAGATGTATTCGATCTCGTAGGCGATCGAGCCCGTGTAGACGGCCCGGAGGAGCGGCAGCGCCTCGAGCAAGGTGTCGCCCTCGACGTAGAGCCGGAGCAGTGAGGCCGGGAGACGCGATTGGAGCTCCGGCGTCAGAGACGGCACGAGCCGCGACTCGTCCAGCGCCGGATCGCCGATCGGCTCGGAGCCGAGCGGATCGAGCCGAGCGGCGAGATGTCCGTGCATCCGGTACGCCTTGACGAGCGCCATCGCCGCGGCCACGCCACCGAGAAGGTTCTCGTCAACAGACGCCGCCTGCCCCCCGGCCGCCTGGGGGCCTTCTACGGTGGGCTCGGGCCGGATGGGAGTCCGGGAGACGACGGGCGGAGGAGCCGACGGGGCCGGTGGTTCAACGACCACGGGTGCGGCGATCGCCGGAGCAGGCGGCGGAGCCGGGACTGGTGCCGGAGCAGCGACGGGAGGCTCGAGGGGAAGCGGCTGGGCAGGAGCCGCAACGGTCTGCGGCGGCGTGGTTGCGGCGCCGTTTCGCAGGCCCTGGCGGAGGAGGCCGGCGAGTCCGGGCAATGAGCCGGCGACCGCCTCGGGATCTCTCTCGAACAACTGGCGCCATTCGTCTGGCACGCTGGCCGGCGCCTCGAGGTAGGCCTCGAGCATCTGGCCGACATACCCGGCGTTGAGGCCGCTCAGAGCGTCTGACACGGTGACCGCGCGCTGGCTGGGCTGCTCATTGAATGTGTTGTACTCCCCGACACGCACCCCGGTTCTACGTCAAGGCTCAGCCTGGTTCCACCGTTTTGCGCGGGCGTTGCATCTCGCCCCGCGATCACGCAAAACGGTGGAACCAGGCTCAAATCAGCGGGTTCTCGGTGAGAACGGCGAACGTCATGCCGATCACCCAGGCAACCATCGCGAAGAGGAGCGCCTTGAGCGCGAGAGACTGGTAGCGGCTGCTCATCCGCGCCGAGACGAGGGCGAGGGCGATCGCAACAAAGGCGGTCCGGGCAGGCCGCGCTTCGAGCTCCAGAATCAGGCCGAAACCCATCGCGATCGCCGAGAGCACGATGGACCCGACGGCAAGCAGGCCGCCGACCACATCGGCCGGCGAATGGCGGTCGGTGCGAGTCTCGACTGTGCTCATGCGCGCACCCCGCCTCTACGAGGGAGCGGTGACGCACCGCTGCCACGACCCGGGGTGTGCGGGCGTACAGGCCTGCGCCGGTCGACCCGCTGACGCCGCGGCAGGCCACCCGCGGGTGGCGTATCGGCCATCACGGCAATCCCCGCGAGCTCGGGAGGCAACGGCTCCGCCTTGATCGCCCACCAGACGACGACGCACAGGTACACGATCGGGATTTTCAAGATCAGCAGCATGAAGACGATCTCCCAGGCCATGGGCAACTCAGTCTACGCGATCGCCCGAATGGCCGGAGCGATGCCGCACCAGTCGCGCCGCTGCGAGGTTGGCGAGACCACCTGCGAGCGCCAGGACGACGAGGCCGGGACCGAAGGTCGTGACGGTCTCCGTCCCCGCTTGCGTGACGGAGATGACCGTGAGGGGCCCAAGTGCGATATCAAGCGCGCGTCCGCCTGCTTGCGCCGTGACCGCAAGCGCCGCCACGAGCGCGTACCCAACGACGCCGACAGCGAGCGCCCCGAGCAGGAATGCCTTTAGAGTTCGCATGCGATCCTCCCGTCGCCGCCGACGACCGTGAGCGCCAACGCGTGGGCGGCCAGCGGGCAGCCGGCGATCGTGAGACTCGGCGCACCGAGAGCCGTCCCGCCGAGAACGAGTGCGACGCCGAGCATGGCGACCGCCAGCGGGCCGGCCAAGGCGACGACGGACCGCCGCGAGGGACTAACAGCAGCGTGGAGGACGTACGTTCGGCGGCCGCGGATGACGAGGGCGCTTGGAACACCGCACAGGAAGGCGACGTGCGCCGCTTCATGAAGGCCGAGTCCGACGCCGGTCGCGATCCCGAGTGCTAGAGGGACGACGAATCGGGGCGCACCGACGACCGCCGAGAACTGGACGGCGACAAGCGTCGAGACGAAGGCAACGGCGACAACGCGGGACAGGGTGGCGGCGAGGCTGCTCGCGACTGCCCGGGGGACGCTGCGAGTGTCGAGCGCGCGCCTCCGCGCAACTGCGACGGGCAATGCTCCGGCCGGAGCGAGCCGTGCCGCGAGCAGGATCCAGTCCGCGAGCCGCCGGACGAACGGCCCTTGCTGCTCGACATTGACGAGAGCGAGGGCGTTCAGGTACCACGCGAAGCGAAGCACGTCGCGCCGGGCGGTCTCGAGGGGAAGCGAGAAAGCGTCGGCAATCTCGCGCACGATCTGGCCGACCGGAGTGCCCATCCGGTCGAGGACGAAGGCGCCACTCCCGTTGAGTGGCCAGGCGGCGCCGCGTACATCGTCGGCCAGTTGCCCATGATGGACGGCGACGCCGGGAGCCAGGGACAGCGTGTCGGTGTCGGCGAGCATCAGGCGGCAGCTCCGAGTCGCCGGCTGAGCGCGTGGAGCGCGGCTCCCATGGACGCCCCACAGACGAGAACGACGACGACAGCATCGGGGAGGCCGAGGGAAACGAGTCGCGGCGCAGCGAGCCCTACCGCGAGAGACGTGGCGATCGCGATCGCGGCGAGTGCAGCGAAGGTCGTCAGTTGGTCGCCTACCCCCTCGCCGCTCCACGGGACGAGCGCGCCGGCCAGCAGCGCCACGGCGGAGCCCACGATCACGACGGCAGCGACGACACCCACGGCGCTCCGGGGAGCGCCCGAGGCGACCATGGCGCCGGCGCCCACGACCGTGACCGGGAACGCCGACCCGGCGAGGGCGACGAGGCAGGCAGCGAGACCGATCACGCGCCGGTCACCTGGCCCGCCGATCCAGAGCCAGCGGCCGTGGAGGAGGATGCCGCACATGGCGAGCGAGCACAGGACCGAACCGAGCAGAGCCGTCGTCGTGGCGAGCAGGAACGGTGCCGGAGCAGGTGCGGCGGCAGCGGCAGCAATGGCGATCCCGGCGGCACCGAACCCGAGGGCTCCGATGGTCGCGAGTCGCACGTCGTCCCTCCGTGTCAGAAGGACAGCCACAGCGGCCGGAATGGGCAACCGCCCTCCGCGCACGAGCCTTCTCGCCGACCTGGCCGTGCGCGACCGCTTCTCGGGACGGGCGGCGGCGAGCGGGACCCACGCGAGAGCGAGCGCCACGGCAGTACCACAGGCAACGGCGAGCGCGAGCCAGGCCGACCCCGATCCGCGCAGCGCGGCTCCGACGGGAGCGAACGGCCCCAGTGGGGCGGCACCGAAGGCAACGCCGGTCACCGCCCACGCGAGCGCTCCACCGGCGACCAGGAGCGAACGGCGGCGCCGTCCCCGAGCGGCAGCAAGAGCGCCTTCGGCCACGATGGCTCCCGCCGGCACGGCGGCAATGGTTGCGACGGCCAACGCTACGCCCGCGGTCCGGCCACCCGGGAGCTCGCGCGCGAGAGCGACACACGTGGCCACGAGCGACGGCAGCACCGTGGGCGCACCGATGAGCCCGGGAACCAGAAGGCCGGCGACAACGGCAGCGATACCACCGCAAGGTCCCGCCGCAACCTGCTGCCCCAGTGCCGATCGGCCAGGGAGCGACAACGCCAGGGCTGCGCCCGCAACCGCGGCTGCCAGGACGGGGCCAAGCACGAGGGCGTCTGCGACGCCGCCTGTGCCGATGGCGCCGACCAGCTCGCCGCCGACGGCGCGTCCGACCCGGACGAGGGCGAGCGGCGACAGCACGACGAGGATCACCACGATTGCGGCCGGCAATGGTGCCTTGGCAACCGTCTTACCCAGGCGCCGTAGGTGGCACCGGGCAACGGCGTCACAGAGCGCCGAAGGCATCTCTGACTCTTTCGCGAAGCCGGCTGTCGCCGAGGGCGGCGAGGAAGACGTCCTCGAGCGAGTCGGCAGCATGGCGCGCGCGCAAAGCGCCGGGCTCTCCCCGATCGATGACCACGCCGCGGTGGAGCAGCACGATCTCGTGGCACGCAGCACCTGCGAAGTGGAGATCCTGGGTTGCGAGCAAGACGCCACACCCGCGTGCTGCAAGCGCCGCGACCGCTTCGCTCAGCACGACGACAGCCTCGGGGTCGAGCGTGGCGGTGGCCTCATCGACGAGAACGAGCGGCGGCGCGAGCGAGAAAGCGGCGACAGCACTGGCCTGTCGGCGAAGGCCGCGAGAGAGTGTTCCGAGTCGCTGATCGAGGCGGTCGCCGAGGCCGAACGCGGCGGTGAGCACCTGGGCCCGCTTTGCGGCCCTCTCGTCTGTCCCCCAGAGGGCATGCACGAGAGAGACGAATTCCGACACGGTCAACTCGTCGAAACCGGTCGGCTCGTCCGGCATCAGAGCGGTGGCGGCCCGGGCAGGCTGAGAACCGGCGGGGGCTCCGGCGACCCGGATCGAGCCCGCATCGATCGTGAGGTGGCCCGCGACAGCACGAAGAAGCGTCGTCTTGCCCGAGCCGTTCGGACCCACGAGGCCGACGACCGTGCCGGCGCCGACGCGGAGATCGACTCCGGCGAGCGCGGTCGCGCTGCCGAAGCGCTTCCAGACGCCCTGGGCGACGAGCGGAGCCGACACGACCGCGGGAGGGCGGCACGAAGCCGCCCTCCCGCCTGTCTCGTTAGGCGCTACGGCAGACAACCTTGAACCCCGTCCAGCCGAACGAGATCTCGGCGCTACCGCCGTTGCGGCGGCACCATGTCGCCCAGGCGAGGGCGATCGCGTAGGCAAATCCCACGACGATGATCCACCAGACGACGTCCTCGGTCTCCGCGGGCTCGCCGGCGAAGGCGAGCTCCGGAGCCGTGTACGGGCAGGCGAGCGCGAGTGCTGTGTCCATGTTCCCTCCTTCGAGTTCGTTGGTCAACGCCTCTCACGGTAGGGAGACAACAGGAACAGGTGTGTGCCAACTTTGTGTCGAAACTGTGTCAGCGGGGCACGCTCTTACAGACCCCTCACAGCCCCGCGGTACCGTTCACGGCACAACCACTCCCCAAGGAGGAAGCCTATGCGTCATGTCCCGATCATCGCCGCCATCGTCGTCGCGGCCGTTCTCGCTCCCGTCGCAGCGTCTGCCGACCGGATGTGGGTCGGCTTCCACGAC
>JANOUB010000392.1:0-3507 GCA_031416615.1 Thermoleophilia bacterium | reverse complement strand
TCCGACCATCTCCAGAAACCGCTCGTGGATCCGCGGGTCGTCGGTCAGTTCCGGGTGGAACGACGCGACGAGGATCCGCCCCTCGCGCGCGAGCACCGGGTGACCGCCGACCTCGCCGAGGATAGCGACGTCCGGGCCCGAATCGGAGATCCACGGCGCGCGAATGAACACTGCCCGGAAAGGATCTGCTTCGCCCTCCACCTCGATGTCCGCCTCGAAGCTCGCTACCTGCCGGCCGAAGGCATTGCGCTCGACGGCGATGTCGATCAGTCCGAGCCGCTCGCGGGCAAGTGCGATCATGCCGGCGCAGGTCCCGAAGATCGGCCCGCTGAAGGCCCGCACCGCCTCATCGAGCCCGTACAGCCCCATCAGGCGCATGATCGACGTGGACTCTCCGCCCGGGATCACGAGCCCGTCCAGGCCCGCGAGCTCCTCCGGCAGCCGCACCTCGACCACCTCGGCGCCTAGCCGGCGCAGCATCGCTGCGTGCTCGCGAAACGCTCCCTGCACCGCCAGTACGCCAACCCTTGGCATCCACTCGCTCATACGAAAAGTGTAGGGCGAAGCGTTGCCTCGGCCTACGAGGCCGTGGTGAGGCGGTTCCGGTCGGTGAACCGCCGGTAGCGCGCCCGGCTCGCGTGACGCTCGGAGCAGTACCTCTGGCGCCGGTCGTGCACCACGAACGTGCCGCCACACTCGAGACAGCGCGCCAGCGGGGACTCCTCGACGAGGACATTCGCGAGCGCGAAGTAGATGAATGCCAGGAGGTCGGGAAGCTTCGGGCTGAGAGAGTAGCCGCGCAAGGGCTCCGGCTCCATCGAAATCTCGAGCTGAGCTCCGGCGAGACCGCGGTTCACCGCCGCCACGACCGTCGCTCTCGCCTCGGCGAAGAGCTCTGCGTCCGAGACCGGCGCAGGCGAGCCGGGCAGCGATGCCTGCCAACTGTCACGTAAGCGGGCGATGTCGCGAGCGTTGCCCCGGCGCGCCGCGGTGAGGTCGAGCTGAACCTCGAGCGCTCCGCGCGCCAGACCGATCTCCTCCCACCACTGGGAGATCGGCTCGCGCAGATCGGATCCGGGCCCATCACGCAGGAGGCCGAAGCGGGCCGCGAAGCGCAACACGTCGCGCGACGAGCCGATCGCGACGAACTCGCGGAGGAGATCCGGCTCGCGAAGGGGCGCATACGGCTCCACGGTCGTCTCGTCGAGCAGCACCCAGCCGCGGTGTACCCGGGCCTCGCCTCGGACCCAGGTCGGACCCGCTCCCGCCTCTCCCATCACCCTCCAACGGTAATCCTTTCGACGTTGCCGGAGCCACTCACCGCGGGTCGAGGAAAGACTGGACATTCGTCCGGGTTGGACAGTTGACGGCGGCGTGACATAATGGCGGAACCTTCCTATCAGGGGTCGGTGGTCGTGCGGGGAGAGGGGACTCGCTGCACGAAAGGGGAATTGAAACGGGCACTCGAAGCCCTGTCCGGTGGAGCGACGACGGACCACTCGAGCGAGGAGCGGCTGTTCCTGCGTGCGGAAGGTGGTTGGGTAGGCGGCGGAGCCGCCTGTCTTTCGTGCTCGCGACAGTCCTCGCCGCGTTCCTCACCGCCCTGCCCGCGCCGGCGCGGGCAGCCGACGATCCGGCGGCGACCGCGGCGCCAACGTTCGAGCCGGCGGCGCGGGCCACGCAGAGCGAGACCCTCCCCGCCAGCAGGGTGGTCGTCGGGTCGCCAAGCGGTACGCCAACTCACAGGCCACCGCCAAGGTGAAGACGGTCTCCCTGCAGGCGTCGCAGCAGGTCGCCGCCGGCGACGCCGACGGCTCGCAGGTTTCCCGCCAGCTCGTCCAGGTGTTCCAGGGTGCAGCGTCGACGGAGACGACCTGCCACGCCACGGCTTCGGACACCAGCGTTACCCGCGCATCCACGTGAAGGATGCCCACGTCACGATCGTGCAACCGGATTCGACTCCGGCCTCGCACGAGGTCGCGACGGGAAGCGCCGTCGGCGCTTCCCCAACAGAGATTTCGACGCCAATCCTCGAGGGGCCCGCCCAAACGCCCCCCGGGGATCGTGAGCGCGTCGGAAAGGCCGGCGAGGAGCCACTGCTCCCGCCGGCTCCCGTCTCCATCAGCGGAGCGGGATCCGCAGGCCCGGCGCCCAGCGCCGGAGGCGGTGTGGCAGTCATACCGTCCACCCTGCGTACCACGCCGCCGGACTACTGGCGAACGTGGGCCGAGCCGACCGTCAGGCGGTCGGAGCACTTCTCCGGAAGGCTCGAAACACCTGGGTAGTTCCTCGTTGCGCTCCTCGTGCCATGCCGGGTTCGGGCCCGGTCATGGGAATCGAAACGACGAATGCAACGAAGGGAGTAAAAGTGTCCAGGAAGTTCCTAGTTCTGGGAGCCATGGCCGTCGGTCTTGTGATCCCGTCTGCCGCGATGGCAGAGTCGGGCTTCAACGGCTTCGCGCCCGGCGACCTGAACGGAAACATCCAGTCGGCGATCCAGTCAGCGATCGTCACGCAGGGCGGCACCGCGAAGAGCGGCGCTGCGACCGCCAACGGCGGAACCGCAAACGGCGGCGACGCCTCCGGCGGCAACGGAGGGAAGGCCAACACCGGTGCTATCGGTGGCGACCAGCTGAACATCTCCGGTGCAACCGGCGGCAAGGCCAGGACCGGCTCGATCACGGGCGGCAACACCACCGCGAGTGACAACAACGGTGGCAATGCCCGCACGAAGACCGAGACCGAGACCAATGGTGGCAAGGTCATCAACAAGCAGGAGGGCGGTGATGGCGGCGACGCCAGCGCAGGCTCTCCGTCCGCCGACAACTCGAGCAGTAACGGCTCGACCGGCGGAGGCGCGTTGAACCTCGGCAAGGCCAAGAGCGGCTCCGGTGGCGACACCGGTGACGCGACCTCCGGTGACGGTGGCAAGGCCAAGGCCGACAACGACGGCTCGGGCGGCTCAGGCGGCTCGGGTGGCTCGGCTACGAACGGCAGCCCAAGCACGGGCCAGGGTGGCTCGGGCGGAGCGGGAACCGGCGGGGACGGCACCGGTGGTGCAGGGACCGGCGGGAACGGCTCCGGCGGAGCCGGCGGCGCAGGTGGTAACTGCATCGCGGGCCTCTCATCGGCCAACTGCGACGGCGGCGCGGGTGCCACAGGCACCGGCGCCACCGGCACAGGTGGCAGCGGTGGAGACAGCGGAGCGGCTTCGAACGGCTCCGCGACCGGCGGGAACGGCGACGACGGCGGAGATGCGTCGGCGTCGAACAAGGGAGACGGCGGCGCAACCTCCGCCGACTCGGGCGACAGCGGCGCGGGCGGCGCCGCCAAGCTCAGCCTGGATCCACCGTTTTGCGCGGGCGTTGCATCTCGCCCGGGCCGCCAGGCCGCTCCCCGTCCGGCTGGGATCCGTTTCTTCCCTGTCGGGTGGTCCCACCCGGACGGTGCGCTCCGCGCGGGGAAGGAGTGATGAAGGCTCCCGGCCTGCATCACTCCTTCCCCGCA
>JANOUB010000391.1:0-1562 GCA_031416615.1 Thermoleophilia bacterium | reverse complement strand
TCGAAGGTGATCTTGCAGCGTGTGAGGATGCCGACGCCGAGCGAGTGCTTGGAGCCCGGGTTCCGCACCGTCACGTCGGTGACGCCCTGCTCGTTGAGCAGCCAGCGCAGCTCGAGGTTGATCTGGCGGGTCGTCAGGTCGTGTGCGTCGAACTCGGCCGACGTGCCGTCGATCTCGGAGACCTTGGGCACGGCCGCATCGGGCTCGGAGAGGCCGCGCGCGTCGTAGCTGATCGCATGCTCGCCTATCGCTGCCATACCAGCACCTCTCCTTCGTACGGGTCGTAGGTGACGATCTCGTGGTCGATGATGGCGCGAATCGCGATCTCCTCGGACGCGAGCGCGACGAGGTCGTCCGCTTCGTAGAGCACGAGCGGCTTGGCGGCCATCTCGTCCTTCGCCACACCGAGTGCGTCCTTCGTGACGCAAACATAGGTGAAGACGCCGTCGAGTTCCTCGAGGCTCTGGCGCATCGCGTCCTCGAGCGAAGCGCCCTCGCTCATCTTCTGGGCAAGGTAGACGGCGATGATCTCGGAGTCGCATTCCGACTGGAAGCGGTGCCCCGAGCGCTCGAGCCGGCGCTTCCACTGGAAGTAGTTCGTCAGCTGGCCGTTGTGGACGACCGCCACGTCGGAGAAGGGATACGCCCAGTAGGGGTGCGCACCCGAGATGTCCACGTCGGACTCGGTGGCCATGCGGACGTGCCCGATCGCGTGCGTCCCCGTGAAGGCGTTGAGCTGGTAGCCGCCCGCGACGGTCTCGGCGTCGCCGAGGTCCTTGACGATCTCGAGCGAGTTGCCGAGCGACAGTACCTCGACGTCGGGCACGTCCTCGACGAAGTCGGCGAGCTTCTTCAGGTCGCCGGCGTACTCGAGCGTGACCCGGAACGCGTACTCGGTCTCCTCCTCGAGAGCGTGCACCCGTGCCCCGAGTGCCGCGAGGCGGCGCTCGACCTCGGCGCGGTGACGTCGCAGCCGGTCCTCGTACTCGAAGTCGCGCGGCGTGTTCGCATCGGCGAGCTTGTACCGCATGATCACGAGGTCAGATGGCTGGCCGTAGAGCGCGTAGCCGGTCGAATCGGGGCCGCGGTGCTTCATCGACTGGAGCATCCGGGTCATCTCCAGCCCGATCGGATGCTCACCGTCCTTGTAGATGATTCCTGCTATCCCACACATGTTATTTCGGCTCCATTGGGTCTCGGTCTTGTGTCGCTGGTCGTCCCTCGGCCGGCCGCGATAGCCGGCCACTTCAGGGATTTGCCCGCCGCAGGCGGGACGAGCGCGGGAAATCCGCTTGCGGATTCCCGCTGCGTTATCAGGGCAGTATGTCGAGATACTCGTTGACGTCCCAGTCGGTCACGGTGGCGCAGAAGCGCTCCCATTCGTCGCGCTTGTAGTGCATGAAGACGGTGTACATCTCGCCGGGCATCGCCTTTTTGATCACCTCGTCCGCCTCGAGTGCGTCGAGTGCGTCGCCAAAGGTCATCGGGATCTTCTTGACCTGCTTTCCTTCTTCCAACGCAGCGTAGATGTTCCGCTCTTCCGGCTCGCCCGGATCGAGCTT
>JANOUB010000390.1:0-2828 GCA_031416615.1 Thermoleophilia bacterium | reverse complement strand
GGCATCCCACTCCTCGCCGGATACCTGACGCGGCGCATCGGCGTCAAGCGTCGCGGGCGCGACTGGTACGAGAACACGTTCATCCCCCGGATCAGCCCGATCACCCTTTACGGCCTCCTCTTCACGATCGTGCTTCTCTTCGCGATCCAGGGCGACGCGATCACCGCCAACCCGCTCGACGTCGCGCGCATCGCGTTGCCGCTCCTCTTCTACTTCCTCGTCATGTTTGGCGTCTCGTTCGCGCTCGGCAAGGAGATCGGGCTCGCGTACGACCGCACCACAGCGCTCGCGTTCACCGCCGCCGGCAATAACTTCGAGCTGGCGATCGCGGTCGCCGTCGGCGTCTTCGGCGCCACTTCCGGCCAGGCGCTCGCCGGCGTCGTCGGCCCGCTGATCGAGGTGCCCGTCCTCGTCGGTCTCGTCTACGTTGCCCTCTGGCTCTCGAAGAGGCTCAGCTGGCCACCCGAGGTCACGGCGCGATGAGCGCTGTCGCTGCGCGGCTGCGGAACACGAGCGGTGCTCATCCGCTCGCCGGGCATCCTCGCGACTTGGGTCGGTTAGATCGCGGCGCTCTCGAGCGCCTCGTAGATGCCCTTCCAACGGATCACGACAGGGGATCGATCCGCTTATCGCGGAACAACGATGCGAGCGCGTCGCGCAGCACCCGGTCGCCCTGGTCCTCGAGCGCCTTCACCTCGATCAACGCCTGCTGGACGCCACGCATCCCCTTCAGGTTTTCGCACGCAGTTGCGAGTTGCTCCACTGCCTTGACGAGGATGCCGCACTGCTCGACGGCGTGGCGGGTCGGCATCTCGATGTCGTAGAGGCCGAGCACGTCCGACGCTTCCTCGAGGTAGTCGACGACGTCGCCGATCTCCGTCGCGAGCAGGTAGATGTCCTCGCGGTCGAACGGGGTCAGATGAGTGAGATTTTCATCGCTGGCGCACGTTGACCAATTGGAGACATGTGTGAGCGGCGACCCCGAGTAGGCTTCGCCCCATGCGAGAGACGCTCGAGCGCGAGATCAAGCTTGCTCCAGGCGAGGGCTTCGTCCTGCCCGAGTTCGGCGGCGAGCGGCTGCCGACGCGGATCTTCATCTCCACCTATCACGACACCCAGGATCTGCGCCTCGCGCGCCACGGGGTGACGCTCCGGCATCGAGTCGAGGACGGGGCCGGCCTGTGGCAGCTGAAGCTTCCCCACGGCACGGCCCGGCTGGAGCTCGAGCTGGCAGGAACACCGGCCAGGCCGCCCGCAGAGATGGTCGCCCTCCTGCCGGCATACCTCCGGGGCTGCGATCTCGTGCCCGTCGCCCGCCTGCGCACCCGGCGGGAAGTCATTCGCGCCCGCGGGGCCGAGATCGTCGACGACAACGTCGCCGTGTTCGAGGGACAGCGGGTGGTGCACCGTTTCAGAGAGATAGAGGTCGAGTTGCTCGAGGGCGATGAGCGAACGCTGCGCCGGCTCGAGAAGGAGCTGCGCCAGGCCGGCGCGACCTCGACAGGAAAGCTGCAACCGAAGCTCTACCGCGCTCTCGACCTGGCAGGAGCCCTCGATGTCCGAACGTGTGAGAAGGGCACCCCATCCCGCGAGGCCCTCGGTATCGCACTCGAGGCCGAGTATCGGGAGCTCCTCGCCCACGATCCCGGGACACGCCGGGGGGACGACCCGGAGAACCTGCACCAGCTGCGGGTGGCAACGCGCCGCCTGCGGGCGTTCCTCCGTGCTGCCCGCCCGCTCGTCGAGAGCGACTGGGCAACGTCGCTCCGGGACGAGCTCGGGTGGCTCGGCGGGCACCTTGGTCCGGCGCGCGACCTCGATGTCATGCTCGGTCGCCTGCGAGCCGAGGTCGAGGCGCTCGACGGCGACGCCGACGGCGCGTCCGGCCTGCTCGAGGCGCTCGAGGAGGAGCGGACGGGTGCGTACCGTGATGTCGTCGAGGTGCTCGGCGACGCCCGCTACTTCGCGCTACTCGACCGTCTCGAAACCGCAGCTGCGCCGCCGCTGACGGGTGACGAGACGACGCTCGCCACAATCTTCCATCGCGAGGCGAAGCGGATGCGCCGGACGTTCTCGGCCCTCGGAGACGATCCCGAGGATGACGCGTTGCATGCGTCTCGCATTGCCGTCAAGCGCGCCCGCTACGCAGCTGATCTCGCGGCTCACGAGCTCGGCCGCCCCGGCGAGCGGTTCGTGGCCGTCGCGAAGCAACTGCAGGACATCCTGGGCGACCACCAGGACGCGGTCGTGGCCGAGGGCCGAATCCGTGACTGGGCCACCTCGACAGACAGCCCCGGCAGTGCCTTCGCCGCAGGTCGTCTCGTGCAGCTCGAGCGTGACCGGATGGCCGCCGCCCGCGCCGCCTGGCCCGGTACCTGGCAGCGGCTCGACCGGGCAGCGCGGCGGGCCGTCCGCTGACACGTGTCGTTCGCGCTGCCGGCGGGGTCGTCGTCCAGGGCTCCGGTGCTGCGGCGACCGCGCTGATCGTCCATCGGCCGGCCTATGACGACTGGACATTCCCGAAAGGGAAGGCCGAGCCGGGCGAGACCGACGAGGAGTGCGCCGTGCGCGAGGTCGAGGAGGAGACGGGGCTGCGTTGCTCACTCGGACGCGAGCTGCCCTCGACGGAGTACAGCGACGCAAAAGGGCGGCCGAAGGCGGTGCGGTACTGGGTGATGGAGGTGGTGGGCGGCGAACTCTCGTTCGAGCACGAGGTCGACGAGGCCCGCTGGCTGCCACCGGGTAAAGCCGCGGAGCTGCTCACCTACGAGCGCGATCTCGACGTGCTGCGCGAGGCAACGACCTCGTAGCCGAGCCGCGGGTGCCGT
>JANOUB010000389.1:0-3182 GCA_031416615.1 Thermoleophilia bacterium | reverse complement strand
AAGCACGGCCACCAGCCCACCGAGATCCCGATCGCCTCGTCGTCGGGCAGCTCCTGCCCGTACCCGATCAGCTCGACCGCCTTCTCGAGCGTCTCCTTCATCGCGATCCGTTCCAGGACCTGGCCGGTTGCAGTCACCGAGCCGTTCTCGATCAGCGTCTGGCGTCGCAGGTCGACGGGATCCATCCCGAGTGCCCCGGCGAGCTCGTCCATGTGCTGCTCGAGCGCCCAGCACACCTGCGGTGCCGTTGGGGCACGGATCGAGGCCGACGGCTGGTTGTTGGAGTAGACGAGCGACGACTCGACGTGGACATTCTCGAGCTCGTAGGGCCCGAGCGCGTGCATCGCGGCCATTTGCGCGAAGAAGCCTCCCTCGCCGCAGTAGGCGCCCTTGTCGAGCACGAGCCGTGCCTTGCGGGCGACGAGTGTGCCGTCGGCGCGCGCGCCGGTCTCGAGCTCGATCACCATCCCCTCGCGCCGGTGGCCGACGGCGAAGAACTCCTCGCGCCGTGTGAAGACGAGCTTGACAGGGCGGCGCGCAACCCGCGCGAGTGCCGCGACGTGGCCCTCGAAATGGAAGTCGCATTTGGCGCCGAAGCCGCCGCCAAGGAGCGGCACGACGACGCGGACATGCGACTCGGGGATCTGGAGCGTGTGGGCAACGCCTCCGCGGGCCGCGTACGGAACCTGGGTAGACGTCCACACGGTGACCTTGTCGCCCTGCCACTGAGCGACAACCGCACGCGGCTCGATCGGGACGCCCTGGACGGGGTCGGTCACATAGCGCCCCTTGACGACGACGTCGGCGCTTGCGAGCGCAGCCTCGACGTCACCCTTGACGATCGTCGAGTAGCCGAGCCTGTTGCGGTTGCTGCCGAGCGACTCGTCGCCCTCGTAGGCCTCCCAGTCGGGATGGACGAGGGTGGCATCGTCGGCGAGCGCCGCCTCGAAGTCGGTCACCACCGGAAGCTGCTCGTAGTCGACCTCGATCAGCGCCGCGGCCTGCTCGGCGATCTCGGCCGTCGTCGCCGCGACGCCGGCGACGATATCGCCCTCGAAGCGCACGGTGTCCTTCGCGAAGAGCCGGCGATCCTTGACCATGCCGCCGTAGAGCACGTCCGGCACGTCCTCGTGGGTCACGACGGCGAGCACACCGGGGAGCGCGCGCGCCTTCGTCACATCGATGCGTGTGATGCGGGCGTGCGTGTGGTCGGCGTAGCGGAACTTCGCTACGAGTTGCCCCGCGAGCACGAGATCGGCCGTGTAGAGGCCTGTCCCCGTCACCTTCTCCTTGCCGTCCGGACGGATGAACGTCCGCGGTTCCTCGACCGTCGCCACCGTTAGCTCTCCTTCGTACGCAAGTGTGCTCCCTATCCAATCAGAGAGTGCCGAGCGTACGTGACGCGACAGCCGACGTGGGCATCATGTCGCCAGGAGATCGCTGACGCGACGAATGACGTCAGGGCCTGCAAGACCGCGGGCGGCCAGTGTGGTTCGACGGTGCACGACATCCTCGGCGCTCGTCGCCCACTCCTCCCTTGCCGCGAACACGACCTGGGCAGCGATGTCGGGAGCGTCGGGGTGGATCCGCTCGAGAAGCTCGGGCAGCTCGGCCGCGGGGCGCAGGACCCGGTCTGACCGCGAGCCGTAGAAGTGCGCGAGATGGGCGGCGACGGATGGCTCGAGAGCCCATCCCGTGACGAGCCGCGCGGCAACGTTGGTTGCATCGGTTGCGCCGGGGAGCGGAACCGGCCGGCGATCGATGTCGGCGAGTCCCAGCTCGGCCGAGAGGTGGCTGAGTGCGTCGAGGGCGATCCGGCGGTAGGTCGTGAGCTTGCCGCCCGCGACCGTGAGCATGCCTCCCTTGCCCGAGAGGAAGGCGGTCTCCCGGCGGGCATCGACGGTCGAACCGTCGCTTCGCGGCAGCACGCGCAGGCCGGCGTAGGTCGACAGCACGCGCTCCTTGCGCAGCACATCCGCGTCCACGGCGACGCCGGCCTCGCCGAGAATCCGGTCGACGTCCTCGTCGGTGGCGGTGACCTTCGCCGGATCACCCTCGTAGAGGGTGTCCGTTGTGCCGAGGAGAAGCGTTCCCTCCCATGGATACGCGAAGGTGACGCGCACCTGATCATGCGGGATCGTGAGGGCGGCCGACCAGGGCTCGTCGAGGGGAAGCGTCACGTGCACACCCTTCGATAGCTGGCCGTAGGGCTCGATGCCGGGGTCTTCCAACCGTCGCACGGTGTCGAGCCACGGCCCCGTGGCGTTGACGACCGTACGGGCCTCGATCGCGACGATCTCGCCAGAGAGGCGATCGCGTACCTCGGCGCCTCGCACCTTGCCGGCGACGAGACGCAGGTCGGCGACCTCCGCGAAGTTGAGGACGGTTGTGCCCGCCTCCGATGCCGCCGCCACGTTCGCAAGACAGAGCCGGCCATCGTGTGTCCAGGCGTCCTGATACACCCCGCATCCCCTCAGGCTCTCGACGCGGAGGGGTGGGACACTGCGCCGGGCCCGCTCCGGCTTGACGAGGCCGCCGAGCTTCTCGCCCGCGAGCGTGGAGTAGGTCCACAGCCCAGCCTGAATCGTCGCCGGCCGGTACGGGCCGCCGCGGTAGACGGGGAACAGGAACGGGATTCGCCGCACGAGGTGGGGGGCGACGACGCGGAGCAGCGCCCGCCGCTCGATGTGTGCCTCGCGCACAAGCTTGATGTCACCGAGCCGGAGGTAGCGCAAGCCGCCGTGGATCAGCTTCGACGAGGCGCTCGAGGTGGCGCCGCCAAAGTCACTCCGGTCGACGAGCGCGACGCGGAGGCCCGCGCGCGCCGCCTCGTTCGCGATCCCCGCTCCGATGATCCCGCTGCCGATGACGAGGAGGTCGTAGGGCGCCCGTGCGAGCTCGGCGCGCGCCGCGTCACGCCAGGCGGCTAGGGCCATATGGGGTTCGTCCAGGCCCTGCCACCGCGTGCGTCGGTGACCTCGATGCGCGCATAGGGCGCCGTCTCCGGCAGGTTCAGTCGTGCTGCTGTTATCAGCCCTTCAGTCGTCACGTCGAGGATCTCGCCGCCGTAGCGGTAGCCGAGACGACCGGCGTGAACCGCGGCGCCGCTCGAGACGCCGAACACGACCGTGACGCTGCGGCAGGGGTCGCACTGCACCTCGACGGAACCTCCGCCTGCGGTG
>JANOUB010000388.1:0-2354 GCA_031416615.1 Thermoleophilia bacterium | reverse complement strand
GCCCGCGCCCGCGATGACGAGAAGGGGGCCGTCGACGTGCAAGACGGCCTCGCGCTGGGCCGGATTGAGGTCGGCGAGACGGTCATCGTGAGGTGCGACAGCCACTCCTCGATGGTAGATGGTTGATCGGTGTCGCGGCCTGCTACCCGCAGTCGCCTCAGCCTGGAGCCACCGTTTCGCGCGGACGTTGCATCTCGTCCCGCGGTTACGCAAAACGGTGGCTCCAGGCTCAGCGCTGCGAGTCGAGCACGACGATGCCGTCGTCGTCGCTGTAGACCATGGCTCCCGGACGAAACGTGATGGCGCCGAACGCGACCGGAACGTCCGTCTCCCCCACGCCCGTCTTGTCGCTTCGGCGGGGACTCGTGCCGAGCGCCCTGATCCCGACCCCGAGGTGTCGGAGCGCGGCGACGTCGCGCACGGCGCCATAGATGACCAGCCCGGCCCAGCCGTTGTCGACGGCAAGACCGGCGAGCATGTCGCCGAGCAGTGCGACGCGGAGCGACCCGCCGCCATCGACCACGAGCACCATCCCTGCCCCTGGCTCCGCCACACGCTGTTTCAGAATTGCGTTGTCCTCGTGACAGCGGATCGTGGCGATGACACCGGCAAACGCTGCGAGGCCCCCGTACTGGCCGAACGGCAGTTCGCAGACCCGGGTGTCGTCCGGGTGCTCGTCGACGAGATCGGCGGTCGCCATCACCTCGCCAGCATACGGTGCCGGTTCACTCCGTGGACAAATCGTTCCATTTTGGGCACGAAGGGTGTCTCCCTCCGGGAGACACCCTGGAGACAGCACACGGGAGACAGCAACCGTCAGCGGAACGGGAACGGACGACCGGCGAGAGCGGGAAGCACCTGGGCCGTCACCCAGACCGGTGTCGCGCCGTACCTCACCGAGTAGCGGTAGCTCCCGTCGGCGCGGCGAAGGCGCGACAGGAACCGAAACGGGGCCTTGCCCGGGCGCTCACCCGCACTGAGAAGCGCCTGGATCGCCCAGGCGGTCGACTGCGCATCCGACTCGCGACCCTTCGTCAATGCGTACCCGCCGTCGCGGTTCTGAAACGCCCGCAGAGCCACCACCGCGCGACGGACGGAGGCGCCGCCCACGCCGGCTGCACGAAGCGCCTGGATCGCGGCGGCCGTGTCGTTCGAGTCAGGCCGCCCCCCCCGCGACCAGGGAAATCCACCGCCCTTCGCCTGGGCGGCAAGAATTGCCTGGACGAACGCCCGCGGGGGCTCCTCTCCGACGGCACGCAACGCGAGCACGGTCCACATCGTGGCGTTGACGAGGACGTCGGGCCGGTGCCGACGGAGCCGCCCTACGAGGGTCTCGTCAACCGTCCCTCCAAGTGCCGCGAGCGCCACGACGCGGAGTGCCAGATCCGTCTCGGTCGAGATCTCAGCCATGTGGGTGCGGAGGAAATCGAGCGCCCTCGCCCGCGCCACCGGAGAGCCGTCGGCGGCGACGAGCCCTAGTGCTGCCCAGGCGGTCAGCGAACCGTCCGGTATGCGCCCCTGCTCGGCGAACCCCCCGTTCGTACTCTGGCGGCCTTCGAGAAACGCCGCGGATCCAGCCATGGGCCCGGTCGCACTCGCTGCCGTACCGGCAAGGACGGCAGCGACTACGCCGACAAGAACCAGACCGGCGGCTCGACGCCAGGCTTCAGCCTGGCGTCGCACGTCTGAGACGAACGTCCTCCGCTCTCCGCTCGACGCCAGGCTGAAGCCTGGCGTCCACCTCACGTCCACACGACCTCCGTGTGCACGCTGCGGCCATGCCGGTCGAGCACACGCCGCAACTCCGGCCCCGCAGCCAGAGCCAGCACGAGGTTCCCGAAGGCGTGCGCGACATTGAAGGCCACCCCGCCGACCAGCACGGTCGCGAATGCGGCCCAGGTATGAGGGTAGAAGGCAAACCAGAGCCAGAGATCCATCACGGTCCCGAACGCCATCCCGAGCACGGCACAGAACAGTGCAAACGGCCACCGTCGCCGCAACGCGAATCCGAAGACGCCGGCGAGAACACCGCATCCGCCCCACGCGAGCATCTGCCACGGCGTGTGCGGCCCCTGCCCGAGGAACATGTTGGAGGCAATGGCGGCGAGCGCCCCGACGGCGAATCCGCGGCGGGGGCCGAGAGCGACCCCTGCCGCCGCCACGATCACCGTCACGGGCTGCACGTTCGGGATCGGCGCGAAGAGGACACGGCCGGCGGCAGCGATGCCCCCGAGCGTGGCGACGAGCGTGATGTCGCGCGCGGTGTCACCTCCCTGCTCGAGCCAGGCGAATCCTCCCGCGACGAGAGCGAATGCGGCGAGCAGGGTCGCGAGACCGCCGTGCACCGGGTCGAG
>JANOUB010000387.1:0-2171 GCA_031416615.1 Thermoleophilia bacterium | reverse complement strand
TGCCGTGAGGAACGTGGCGGTCAGGTTCTGGCGCATCGTCTCCTCCCACCGAGCGAGCGGGAGTTCCCAGACGGGGAGATCCTCCGCCGGCCACACACCTGCAACGGCCGCGCAGACGTCGACCGAGCCGAGCGTCTCGCGCGCGGTCGCGAACAGGCGGTCGACGTCCGCCTCGATCGTCAGGTCTGCCTGGGCAACCGGGGCGCCCCCGATCTCGGCCGCGACCGCGCGCGCCCTCTCCTCGCCACGGTGGTAGTGAACGAGCACGTGTGCTCCCTCAGCCGCGAAGAGGCGCGCGCAGGCAGAGCCGATCCCACCGGAGGCCCCGGTGACGACCACGCCCTTTCCCGCAAGACCCGTGTCCACGAGGGCGTAGGCTATCCGGTGCGAAGGTGTTCATCGTCAGCGATCTCGAGGGCATCTCGGGTGTCACCAAGCCTGGCCAGACCAACGGTGGCGCACCGATGTTCGAGGAAAGCCACCGCCTCGAGCGGGTCAGCGACCGCATCATCGTCTCCCGCGCCGACACCGGTGGGACGCCTGACGGGGGTTCTTCTTCTCATGGAAGAAGAACCGTAGGGGCGAGGCGTCGCCGAGCGTCAGCGAGGCAGAGCCTCGCCCGCCCTGTGAGAATGGCCGACATGGCCTCCACCCTCCGGAGACTTCCCGCCTGGCAGGCTCTCGAGGCGCACGTCGAGGACGTGAAAGGGAAGCACCTTCGCGATCTTTTCGCGACCGACCCCGGCCGCGCGGACAGGCTCACCGCCGAGGCGGCGGGCATCTTCCTCGACTACTCGAAGAACCGCGTCACCGACGAGACACTCCGGCTGCTCATCGAACTCGCCCAGCAGGCGGGCGTTGTCGAGCGGCGTGACGCGATGTTCGCCGGCGAACGAATCAACGTGACCGAGAACCGCTCGGTCCTTCACGTCGCGCTGCGGATGCCGCGCGACCACTCGCTCGTCGTCGACGGTGTCGACGTCGTCGCGGAGGTGCACGCGGTGCTCGATCGGATGGCCGCGTTCTCTGAGGCCGTGCGCTCCGGCGAATGGAAGAGTTACACGGGCAGGCCGATCCGCAACGTCGTCAACATCGGCATCGGCGGCTCGGATCTCGGCCCGGTGATGGCGTATCGCGCGCTGCGCCACTACAGCCGGCGCGACCTGTCGTTTCGCTTCGTGTCGAACGTCGACGGCACGGACTTCGCCGAGACGACGCGCGATCTCGACCCGGCCGAGACGCTGTTCGTCGTCTGCTCGAAGACGTTCACGACGCTCGAGACGATGACGAACGCCCGCACCGCGCGCCAGTGGCTTCTCGATGGGGTCGGCGGCGACGAGGCGGCGATCGCGCAACATTTCGTCGCCGTCTCGACGAACCTCGATGCGGTTGCCGCTTTCGGGATTGACCCCGCGAACGCGTTCGGATTCTGGGACTGGGTCGGTGGCCGCTACTCGATGGGCTCCGCGATCGGTCTCTCGACGATGCTTGCGATCGGTCCCGAAGGCTTTGCACAGCTCCTTGCCGGCTTCCACGCGATGGACGAGCACTTCCGCACGGCCCCGCTGGCCGAGAACCTACCCGTGTTGATGGGCCTGCTCGGGCTCTGGTACGCCGACTTCTTCGGCGCCCAGACCACTGCCGTGCTCCCCTACGACCAGTACCTGGAGCGGTTCCCCGCCTACCTCCAGCAGCTGACGATGGAGTCGAATGGAAAGAGCACCCGGATCGACTCCTCGCCCGTCGACGTCGACACCGCCCCTGTCTACTGGGGCGAGCCCGGCACGAACGGGCAGCACAGCTTCTACCAGCTGATCCATCAGGGCACCCGGCTGATCCCGTGCGACTTCATCTGTTTCGCAAACAGCCTCAATCCTGTCGGGCAGCACCACGATCTGCTCGTCGCGAACGTTTTCGCGCAGGCCGAGGCGCTCGCGTTCGGCAAGACGGCCGAGGAAGTGGCGGCCGAAGGCACCCCTGCGTGGCTCGTTCCGCACCGGACGTTCGAGGGCAACCGGCCGTCGAACGTGCTCATGGCGGAGCGCCTCACCCCCGAGGTGCTCGGTGCGCTCGTGGCGCTCTACGAGCACAGCGTGTTCACCCAGGGTGTGATCTGGTCGATCAACTCGTTCGACCAGTGGGGCGTCGAACTGGGAAAGGTGCTCGCGCAG
>JANOUB010000386.1:0-2237 GCA_031416615.1 Thermoleophilia bacterium | reverse complement strand
TCGCGCAATCCCACCCAGCTCAAGTGCCTCCACGCACACGTCGGGTTTGCGCTCGCACACCCCGGCTACAGCATCGGTGAGCTCATCCTCGCCGAGGTCCCTGAACGGTGGCCGACCGGCCGCTGCTGCTCCGCCGTGGAGGGTGGCGCCGGATGAGATCTGACATCGAGAGCGCCCGCCATGATTGGCAGGACGGTCATCGCCGGCTCGAGCTCGCCTCCCGCGACGATGGCCAGGCGGAGCACCTGCGCCACCAGTTCGAGGTTGTCTCAGCCGAGTTACGGCGGCGTGTCGGCGGCACGTTCACGCTCGCGATGCTCGCCGCCGCCTACGCTGGCTCCGACGCCTGGACGCGCCAGGCGATCGAGGAGTATGCAGCGACATCGGGTTGGGCCCGTTCGGTTGCGATCGTGGGCGATGCCGCGTTTCACGTCTACGCGCGCGGCGCCGTGGACTACACGCCATGAGTGAGAGCACCTTTCGCCGGCATCCAGACCCTCGGAGCCCGTGGCCGCGCCGCGTTGTGATCACCACTCTCGTGCTTGTCGTATTCGCCGTCGGGATCGCCCTCGGACAGGCCCTGAGCGACGGCCCGCCGCCACCCTCGACGGCAACATACGTCCGCACCCTCGAGCCGCTTCCCCAACAGCCGGGCACGACCACCACACCCTGAACGACGAAGTCGCAAATGACCGAAGGCACAGCCTCACCTGAAACTACTTCCCCTACCGAGTCGCTCCCGACTTGCTGGAGCGTTGTTCAGGGGGAAGGAGTCAGAGTTCTTCGGAGGCCTGTAGCAGGCCGGCGACAATGACGCCGATCGCTGCGACGAGGCTGATCCAGATGCCAACGCCCCGTCCGGCGAAGAAGAAGTCGTCGGGGATCGAGATCGCACGTACGAGCACGATGATCGTCGCGATCGCGCCCAGGCCGATCGTGAGCAAACTCTCCGGCACGGCCGCGGGCAGTTCGATGCCGACCTCGCGTAGCGCGACAACGAGTACGACGGCGATGCCGAGGAAGAAGACGACCTTGCCGGCCACACCGGTATCCCAGCCCGTGACCGACACCTTCACTCCCTCGCCCGGGCCCGCGTACCAACCCGTGAACGCCGACACGGAGAGTACGACGCCTGCGAGCAGGCCGATCCGGTCACCGATGCCGAGCAGCCCTCGCTCGAAGATGGAGTCACCGTGAGTGTCGCGCTCTGGAAGTGCCATCGGGTGCATAGTATGGCGCATCGCGTCGGCCGAGTTGCGCCCCTACACTTCGTCCCGTGGCACAGCAGACCCGTGAGGCGCGGTCGGATGACGTCCCCGTCGTCGACCATGAGGCCGTCCGAGACACCGTGCGCCTGCACCGAGCGCGCCGGAAGGCCCGCACAGCGCATCGGAAGCGCACGAGGCGCGCCGGGATCCGCTTCTGGCTTGTGCTCCTCGTCCTTCTCGTTGCGAGCGTGCTGCTGTCCGTCACGATCTGGCACGAGATCCAGCGCCTCTTCGGCCTCTGAGCGGCGGTCCTGAGGGAGTGGCGCGTGTCTCGAATTGGCGAACGTCGATCGGGGCGGCGGTCGTCGTCGGCCTGATCGCTTTCATGGTGCCTCCCCTGCTCGTCGCGAACGCGGTTCGGGTGCTCGCAAACGACTGGTTCGTGCGCTTTGAGCTCGAGCGCGACGGATTCCCACCCGACCGCTACGGGCTCATCGGCTCCGAGCGACTCGAGTTGGCCCTGACGGGGCTTCGCTCGATCCAACCAGGGAGCGAAGGGATCGTGCTGCTCGAGCGCGCGACTCTGCCCGACCGGTCGCGCGCCTTCAACACCCGCGAGTTGCGCCACATGGCCGACGTCCGCGGTGTCCTCGGGAACGCGCTCACGGCGCAGCTGGCCCTCCTCCTGCTCCTCCTTGTTCTCGCTCTCGCCCTCTTCCGATCGCCGCGGTGGCGGTCGGTTGTCCCGCGAGGGCTGCTGATCGGGTCTCTCGGCATGCTCGCGATCGCAGCGCTTGCCACGCCGGTGATCCTGCTCGGCTTCGACGGGTTCTTCCTGCGGTTTCATGAGGTGTTCTTCACCGGCGACACCTGGCGCTTCTCGAACGGGGACACGCTGTTGCGTCTCTATCCGGAGGTGTTCTGGCGAAACGCCGCGCAACTCGCGGCCGCGATCGTCGTTGGGCAGGCAATCGCCTTCGCACTCGTCGCCCGCTGGTGGCTCGGTAGCGTCCGCGCCGTGTCGCGGAA
>JANOUB010000385.1:0-8720 GCA_031416615.1 Thermoleophilia bacterium | reverse complement strand
GGCGAGCCACTCGTACCGAGGCCGTACGGCGCGCAACGGCTCGATGTTCGCTTCTCCCGGCACGTTGTACGTCTATCGCTCGTACGGCATCCACTGGTGCGTGAACGTTGCCTGTGAGCCCGAGGGCACGGGTGCGGCGGTTCTCCTGCGGGCACTCGAGCCGACCCATGGGCTCACTGAGATGCGGGCCCGCCGCGGCGACCTCGACGTGCGGGCTCTCTGCTCCGGGCCGGGGAAACTCGCGCAGGCGCTCGGGATCAGTGGGGCAGATGACGGATTGGCCGTCGGTGCGCCGCCCTTCGCGCTGGAGCCGCCTCAGGATCTCGTTCACTTCGTCGCAGCCGATGTCGTTGCCACCCCGCGCGTCGGGATCACGAAGGCGGCCGGGCTGCCCTGGCGCTATGTCGTCAGGGGGACGCAGTGGGCATCCAGATGACTGATTCGGAATCAATCATCTAGTGCGGCCGCAACCACCAACAACGAATTTCGAGCGAAACGTTCGGGGAGGCCGCACTAGCGGCCCACGATCAATGTGACCTCGAGCCCGCGCCCTGCTGCGACGCCTGGTTCCGGCTTTTGCTCCAGGACCGATCCCGCGGGCCCCTTGTCGTAGGTGATCGTCGTTTCGGCCTCGAGCTTTCGGAGGCGTGCCCTCGCAACGGTGACGCTCGAGCCGACGAGGTTCGGCAGCAGTCCGTAGCGGGGATCGGGGCGCGTCACATAGAGGCGCACCGTATCGTTCGCCGAGAGGAAGCCGCTCCGGGGCTCCTGCTTGACGACGTATCCCGGCCGCCTGCCGGCCTTCGTGGGGACGCCGATCAACTCGCTGCCAAGAGGAGTCTGAGCGAGGGTTTCGTTCGCCGCGTCGATCGTCCTGCCGATCACGAGCGGCACCGTCACCTCGTTCGCGTAGCACTGTGCCCGCGTCGCCGGCCCACGGCCTGCGAAGTAAGTGACGATCTGTGTTCCCGGGCAGTAGCCGTTGTCGAGCTTGTACGAGCCGCCGCGCCAGACGATCCGCTTCTCCTGCGCCGGGATGTACGGCGTCGCCGGGAACTGCTGTGGCTCGGCCTCGAGCTGCTTGTCGGCAGCGGTCATGAACGCCTTCCAGATCAGCGCGGGCAGCGTGCCTCCGGTGACGGGGTCGCCGTCGAACTCGGTCAGCATCGGCTTCAGCTCGTCGGGGTAGCCGACCCAGACCGCCACTGCGAGCTGCGGCGTATAGCCGACGAACCACGCGTCACCGTAGTTATCGGTCGTCCCCGTCTTGCCCGCGGCAGGCCGATCGGCCAGCGCCGCGCTCTTGCCGGTGCCCTGCGTCACGACCCGCTGCAGGATCGAGGTGAGAAGGTCCGCGTCATCCGTCGTCATCGTCACCTTGCCGACCGGCCGGTTCTCCGAGATGCGGCCGGTGCGCGCGAACTGGACCCGCTCGACGACCCTGGGTCGATCGCCCGTCAGCGACCCGTCGACACGGAGCCCGCGGTTTGCGAACGTCGCGTAGGCGCGTGTCATGTCGAGCGGGTTGACCGCGACCGCACCGAGCCCGATCGAGAAGTAGGGATCGAGCTCGCTCCGAATGCCGAGGGCGTGTGCGGTCTTGACGATCGCGCTCGGTCCGACGAGTTTCGTCAACTGGGCGTAGACGGAGTTGTCGGAGGAGACCATCGCCCGGGCCAGGTCGACTTTGCCGAGGTAGTCGCCCTCGTAGTTCGTGACCCGCCAGATCCGGTCGCCCGCGTCGATCTCGACGGGCTTCGAGTCGAAGATCGTGACCGGTGAGATGCCCTGTCGCAGGGCCGAGGCGAGCACGATCGGCTTGAACGCCGAGCCGGGCTGCCGCTCCGCCTGCGTCGCGAGGTTGAACTGGCTCTCGCGGAAGTTCGAGCCCCCGACCATCGCCCGAACCGCACCCGTGCGCGGGTCGATCGCAACAAGCGCGGCAGAGGGGCCACCGGGTGTCTCGAGGACGCTCTCGATCGCACCGTTCGCCGTCTCCTGCAAACTCAGGTCGATCGTGCTCGTCACCCTGAGGCCGCCGCCGAAGACGCGGCCCGCACCATACGTCGCGATCAGCTGGTCCTTGACGTAGTTGACGAAGTACTTTCCTGGCCCCTGGGTTCCCGGGAGCCCGACGTCGCCCGCCTTCGGCAGCGGCCCACGTGACGCGTTGCGAAGCTGGCTGGTCGTGATCTTGCCCTGGTCGAGCATCGTCTGGAGGACGTAGTGCCGCCGCTCGGTCGCCGCACGCGGATGCTGGGTCGGGTCGTACAGCGAGGGGTCGGCCGGCAGGCCCGCGAGCAGGGCCGACTCCGCGAGTGAGAGGTGCCGTGCGCCCTTGTCGAAGTACGTACGCGCAGCCTGCTGGATCCCGTAGGCGCCGTTCCCGAAGTAGATCGTGTTGAGGTACGCGAGCAGAATTCGATCCTTCGACCACTGCTGCTCGAGCTGCCAGGCGAGCGCCGCCTCGCGGACCTTCCGGGCGATCGTTCGCTCGTTGCGGATGTAGGCGTTCTTGACGAACTGCTGCGTGATGGTCGAGCCGCCCTCGACGACGCCCTGGGAACGGATGTCCTGCCACAGCGCGCGCGCGATACCGCGCGTGTCGATGCCATTGTGCTCGTAGAAGCGGCGATCCTCGACCGACACGATCGCCTGACGCATGATCGGCGACACGTCGCTGATGTCGTTCAGCAGAACGCGGCTCTCTTTGCCGCGAAGCACCGTGAGCACCGAGCGGCCATTGGACGCGTAGATGACGCCGTCGAGCTGCCCGCGCTGCGCGGCAGGGTCGAGGAGGGGGATCTCGCTCGCGACGGCGCGAACCAGACCGAATGAGAACGCCATCCCCGCGAGCAGCACCAACACGGTGAGCACGGCGAGGAGACGCAGCTTACGAATCCGGCCCCGCTTCCGCGGCACCTTCGTGCTTCGTCGAAACCGCAAGACGCCAATTCTAGCCGGGGGATGCAGCGATGGGAGAGCGTATCGCGACATCCCCCGGCCATACTTTCTGCACGCTTCGCGTGATCCTGAAGCCGGGAACCTCCGGTTCCCCGTGGCCCCTCCCTCGTACAGCCCGAACGCGCCACATGACAGGCCTCAGCCTGTCTCCTGGTCTTGCCTATGCCGGCGCGGAGACGGCCGCCAGAATGTCGTCGCCGTAGCGCTCGATCTTCGTGGGGCCGAAGCCCTTCACTGCCGCGAGCTCGTGCAGGCTCGCCGGCCGGGTGGCGGCGAGGTCACGCAGCGTTGCGTCGTGGAGCACGACGTAAGCCGGCACTCCGTCCTGACGCGAACGCTCGAGCCGCCACGAGCGCAGGCGCTCGACGATCGAGTCGTCTACCGGGCCCACGCTTTTCGGTCCGAGCGAAGGTAGGACGGCGTTGGGAACGGCGCGAAGCACCCGGTAGCCGTCGTCCGTGTCCACCTCGGAGATCGCGCCGGCTGCCTCGAGCACCTTGAGCCCCCGCTACACCACGCCAACAGAGGCCGCCCCGAGGCTGCCCAACGCAACCGAGGCGCGGGCGGCCGGTGGCGCGGACACGGAACCCCGCAACATCGCAACGAGCGACCGGCGCCCAAGCGGCCAGGTGAGGTGCTCCACAGCACGCACGATCGACCCGGCCACGTCGGCAGGGAGCGACGTTGGCGCACTCGGTGCAATGCGGCCGCGGGGAGGATCGCAGACATCGCACGCTCCGCACGGGCCGTCGAGTGCCTCGCCGAAATGCTCTGCAACCTGCGCGTGTCGGCACCGGTCGCTCTCGGCGAAGCGCACGATACGCTCCACGCGGGCCTCGGCCTCGCGCGCGTAGCGCTCGAGAAGATCGTCCACAACCGCTCCAGCGCTGGAGTCGACGGCCGGGAGTTCGATACGCATCGCGCGGCCTGCGTCGTATCCGCGCCGCAAGATGCCAGCCTGCTCGAGCATCCCGACGAGTACGCGTGAATCGTGGTCGCCGGCCGGGATCTGTGCCGGGTCGACCGTGCCTCCAGACTCGCGGACGGCGCGGTAGACGCGCCGAAGGTCGTCGGGCCCGGGAATGTCCCCTACGGCAAACCGTCTCACGGCCGTCGCATCTGAAGGGCTCGCGAGCAGCAGCGTCTCGCTCGGCGCGCCGTCCCTGCCACCGCGCCCCACCATCTGTACATAGCTCTCGAGCGAGTCCGGGTAGTTGAACAGGCAGACGAACCGAACATCGGGCTTGTCGATCCCCATCCCGAATGCTGTCGTCGCGACGACACCACGGATGCGGCCGGCGACGAAGTCGTCCTGCACGCGCGAGCGCTCGCCAGGCTCGAGCCCCGCGTGGTAGTGCTCCATGCGGAGGCCGTGCCCGCGCAGCGTGCGTGCGACGCGCTCACATGAGTCGCGGGAGCGCGCATACACGATCGCACTACCTTCCCCTATGGCGCCCAACCGCTCGACGAGGATCCGGAGGCGATCTTCGTTGCCGCTGACCTCCTCAACGTCGTAGCGGAGATTCGGGCGCACGACACTCGTCCGGACGACAGCGAGATCGCGGCCGAGCGCGGCGGCGATCTCCGTGGCCGCTGCGGGGGTCGCCGTGGCTGTCATCCCGAGTACGGTCGGGTTGCCGAGTGCCTCGAGCGCCCGGCGGATGAACAGGTAGTCGGGCCGGAAGTCGTGACCCCACATGCTCACGCAGTGCACCTCGTCGATCACGACCAGGCCTACCCCGATCGCACGGAGCGTCTCGACGAAGCGCTCGTTGCGTAGGCGCTCCGGTGCCGCGTACAGGAGCCTGGTCTCTCCGGAGGCGAGCCGCCCCAGCCGCGCCGCAGTCTCCTTCTGGTCGAGCGACGAGTTGACGAACGTCGCTGTGGCGGCGATCTCGGCCGGGAGCTTGTCGACCTGATCTTTCATCAGCGCGATCAGGGGGGAGAGGACGAGGGTCGGCTCGGGCCGCAGCATCGCCGCGAGCTGGTACGTGAGCGACTTGCCCGAGCCGGTGGGCATCAGCGCGAGCGTGTCGCGGCCTTCGACCGCGGCACGGACGACCTCCTCCTGGCCAGGCCGGAAGTCGGCGAAGCCGAAGAGCTCCTGGAGACGAGGCCGGAGATCACTCATACGAACGAGTGTACGGACCGAATCGGAACGACTTTGTGCCAGTCGGTGTTCGGCTCGCCAGATGGCGGTGTCTTTCCTGTTGTCACCGGGCTACGAAGACGAGTCAGCTGACACAGTCGCGGACGCCCGGCAGATCTCACCGCCGGGGCCGATCGCGCGAGCAACAATGGCGTCGGCGCCATACCAGTCCTCGACGAAGCGGCGCACCTCGAACGACGCGCCTGGCCTGACCGTTCGGCGAGTCGCGCGAAGGACGATCTGACGCTCGTGGAGAAGGACGACGCGCCACACCGAACCCACCCGGCGCGAGTCGACCTCGAATTCGATCCTGATCGAGGCGTCTTCGGCTCGCAACCGGAGCCTCGACCTGCTCGTGCCGGTGCACGTCCCCGCCTGCCGAACCTCGACACGTTTGTTGTCGTCCTGGATCGGCTCGTCGTCGGCAGAGGCGATCGGTGGCGTCAGAAGCACGAGAAGCACGAGGAGCACGAGGAGCGCGAGAAGGCAGAGCGAGAACCGCTTCATTGTCGATGTCCCTCTCATGAACCCATGCTGCCCTTGCCTTGCGTGTGGGGCAATCGGACGTCCGTCCTAGGACCTGCCGTGGCGTCGGTCTTGAACTGGCCCGTGCGCTCGGCCCAGAGTGCGGCTTGCGTACGGTCGGTGACCCCGATCTGCCGGAAAACACTCGTGAGGTGGGCCTTCACCGTCTTCTCGCTGATCTCGAGCCGACTCGCGATCAGCTTGTTCGGCAGGCCCTCGACGACCATCAGGAGAACCTCTCGCTCGCGATTGGAGAGCGAGTCGGCGGGAGATGACGCCGCCCGAGCGCTCAAGAGAGCGCGCGCGGCTTTCGGGTCGAGCGGCACGTCTCCTCGCGCGGCCGCGCGGATCGCCCTGGCGAGCTCTTCCGGCTCTGCGTCCTTCAGCAGGTACCCGGCGGCGCCCGCGTCCAGGGCGCGGAGGATCCGCTCGCGGTCGGAGAACGACGTGAGCACGACGACTGCGATGTCAGGCTGGGCGGCCTTGATCCGCTGGGTCGCCTCGATTCCGTCCAGCAGGGGCATCTCGAGATCCATCAGCACGACGTCCGGCCGGTGCTCCGCGCACAGAGTGACGGCCTCTTCGCCGTTCGACGCCGCGCCGACGAGCTCCACGCCGTCGAAGGTCTTCACGAGCTGCGCGAGACCCGTGCGCACCACGGCGTGGTCGTCGGCGATCAGAAGGCGGATCATGTGCTCGGCACCTCGAGCACGAAGGAGGTGCCGTTCCCTGGAGCCGCTTCGATGTTCAGCCTGCCGCCCATGCGCTCGGCGAGCTCTTCGAGCAACGACAGTCCGACGTGTCCTGCGGCTCGGCGCCGGTCACGCTCGACCGGCGTGAAACCGTGGCCGTCGTCGTCGACCTCGAGCCGTGTCGCCCCGTTCTCTTGGCTCATTCGCACCGAGACGTGACGCGCGTCGGCGTGTCGCTCGACGTTTCGGATCGCCTCGCCGGCTGCCCGGTAGAGCATCAGCTCCGCCTCGCGCGACAGCTTCATGTCTTCAGGCAGTTCGAGCCGAACGTCGATCCCTCGTGCGGACAGCGGCGCGAGCAGGTCCGCGAGCGCGGGCTCGAGCCCGGCAAGCTGCAGATTCGGGGGATGAATATCCACGAGCAGCGCGCGCAGGCGCCGCATGCTCTCGCGTGTCGCGGACGCAGCCTCGCGCAGCGTCGTCCGGATGTCGGGCTCCCCCTCGGTGTGACTGCGATCGACGGCGGCGCTGAGCGAAAAAGAGACACCGGCAAGATCCTGCACCACGCCGTCGTGCAACTCCGCGGCTATCCGCCGACGCTCGTCGGCTGATCCCTCGATTGCCTTGACGAGCAGCGCCTCCCGTTCGAGTTGGCTGCGGCGAAGCCGGGCGGCAAGCCGCCAGGCGAGAGGGACTTGGACGAGCCACAGCAAGACAAGGCTTGCGAGCAGCAACACGGCGAACGGAAGCCAGATCCGCCGTCCCGTCGATCCGAGTGAGCTCGAGCGCTGGTACGTCTCGAAGAGGAGCGGCGTCCCGTCGGGCGTCCGGATCGGCAGATAGACCTCGTACAGCTCTCCCTGTCCTTGCTCGAAACGGTTCTCCGGGCCACTCAGGTCGCTCACCTCTACTCGCGTCGTTCCCGACTCGAGTGCCTGCCGCTCGCCTTTCCCGAGCGGGTGGACTGTTCCGATCTGTCGGGGTTCGTCGGAGTACACGATGCGCCCGTCACGTGTCCAGATCTTTACCCGCACGACGCGCTCGTTGAGAACGTGTTCCTGCACGACTCGATCGAGCCGTTCGATGCTTGCCTCGTCTCCTACGAGCACTCCGTTACCGAGGGTCGGCTCGACGATGCCCTGTCCTGCGATCCGCGAGAACTCTCTCGCCTCGCGAATCGCCTCGGAGCGCCCGAGTTGCGGTAGCACGAACAGCGAGCCGGCGAGAAACACGACAACCACGACGAAACCCGAGAGCACGAACTTGACGACTGCGCCCGCGACGGAGGACGCGCGGACGGCGTCGCTGCTCTGACCGTTTCCTCGCCTGCCGCTCCTCATTACACGTCGGGTTCGTCCATCTCGAGAAAGGTAGCTCCGAAACGATGGCGATCGAGAGTCGTACGACCAACGTCCACCTTGGACTGGAAGCCGCCTTCGATCGTGAACGGCGGCAGTCGCCGAGTCTAGGACGAACCTCGAGCGCGGGCTGACGTGCGCGCTGAGCGGCACGTCGAGCACGGCGGCGGCGGGCCCCGCGACGGCGCGGGCTACCTCGCCCCGCCGACGCAAGCGACCAGGCCGCCCGGTGGGCGGCCTGGTCGACCGTGTCTCCCCTAGAAGGATGCGCGAGCCCTGCAGGTCTCGCCGGGACGCGTCGCCGTGGCGACGAAGCGGTCGGCGCCGGCGGCGTTCCGCGCCAGCAGGCGTACCTCGAACGAACCGCTCGGAGCCCGCGTCACCTTCGTCAGCTGACGGACGACTGCTCCATTCTGGCGCAGCACGATCGCCCACCTCTGTCCGACCCGGTTCTGATCGATCTCGAACTCGACCTCGATCCGGCCGTCCTCGTCGCTCAGCTTCAGCTTCGCCGAACTCACCTTCGTGCACGTGCCCGCCACGCGTATGTCGCCGTCCTTGGCAGGCGCGGCGACCGCTACCGACGCGACGCAAAGCGTGATCGCAGCCAGCGTTGCCAATCCGCCCGCGAAGATCTTCCGATTCCTCATCATCGTCTCCTCTGATCTCGTTTTCCTTTAGCAGAGGCACTGTCGCGGCGGCGCAGTCGGGGTTGCAATCGGACCTTGGTCGTAGGCCAGGGGCCACGAGGCAGCCGGCCCATTCGCTGCCTGTGCTGCCGCGCCTATGCCTAGAGCTGCGCTCTGGGACGCCGACGGTGCTCCTCGCTGCGCTCTCACACCCTGAACTCAACGGGCCTCACCCAGAGAGGCCTTCACATCCTCGCCAACGTCGTCGCCAGGCTTCAGCCTGGCGTCCAGCTCAGACGGGCCGCGACGCCGCGAGTGGCGGCAGGGTCGGTGAGTTCGCGCCGCCGTCGTTCTCAACCGTCACAGCGACGACGGCGCCGTTCGGCACGGCCTGGGGGATCGG
>JANOUB010000384.1:0-2772 GCA_031416615.1 Thermoleophilia bacterium | reverse complement strand
AATCTTCGAGCGGGCAGACTGGGACGAGAGCAGCCGCACCCTGCGGCTGTCCGTGCGCTCGGGCGATGCCGCCGCCGCGATGGAGCTGCACTGGCTGTCGGCGATCGAGTGGCGCCGGCTGATCGAAGAGGCGGGATTCGAGGTCGCCGCACTGTACGGCTGGTTCGACCGGCGTCCGTATCGGGGCGGCGAGGACATGATCTGGGTCTGCCGGGCGGCTGAGGATTCTGCGATGGAAAAGCGTAGCGCAGCATCCTCAGCCGCTAGCGGATCCGAGATCTTGCAGGAAGGGATAGAGTCCAGCACGTGATCGTCGTCTGGATCATCCTGGCCGTCGTTGTCGTGCTCGCGATCTACCTGATCGCGCTCTACAACGGCCTTGTCCAGAAGCGCAACCGGGTCGACAACTCGTGGGCGCAGATCGAGGTGCAGCTGAAGCGGCGGCGCGACTTGATCCCGAACCTCGTCGAGACGGTCAAGGGCTACGCCGCCCACGAGCGCGGCACCTTCGAGGCCGTCACCCAGGCGCGCGCGGCGGCAGCGGGCGCGCAGGGGCCCGGCCAGACAGCCGCGGCCGAAGGCTTTCTGAGCCAGGCGCTCGGGAAACTTTTTGCAGTCGCCGAGGCATACCCCGACCTGAAGGCGAACGTCAACTTCCTCGACCTCCAGGCGCAGCTGAAGGACACCGAAGACAAGATCGCAATCTCGCGCCAGGTCTACAACGACACGGTGCTGACGTTCAACAACGCAATTCAGGTGTTTCCCGCCGTGCTCATCGCCGGCACGTTCGGCTTCGCGAAGCGCGAGTTCTACGAGGTCGACGACGCGGCCGACCGGGCCCTGCCGACGGTCAGCTTCCAGCCGGATGCTCCGGTTGCTCCGGCCGCCGCGGCAGCTCCCCCCGCCGGCGATGCGACCGATCCACCGAGCGCGTAGAACACTCCTTGCGGCGGCGCTCGCCGCTCTCGCCTTCGCGGGGGTCGCCGAGGCGAAGTCGTTCTCGCTGCCGCAGGCCGACGTGGCGGTGCGGGTCGCCGCGAACGGCAGCCTCGTTGTCGACGAGCGCATCACCTACGCGTTCAGCGGACCGTTCAGCGGCGGCTACCGCGAAATCCCCCTGCGTCGCGGCGAGTCGGTCGACGAGGTGCTCGTCAGCGAGAACGGCCGCGCGTACCGCCCGGGCGGCTGCACCGAGCTCGGCTGCGCCGATGCCCCGGACACCTTCGGTGCGGCCGTCAGCGGCCAGGCAGTACGCATCGTGTGGCACTACCAGGCGTCCAGCGAGCTCCGCACCTTCGTGGTGCATTACCGGCTCAAGGGGGTTGCGGTCGCCTACGACGACGTCGTCGACGTCAACCTCGAGGTCTGGGGCTCCGAGTGGAAGGAGCCTCTTGGCCGCTTGACCGCGACCGAGGCGGCACCCGGCAAGATCCTCCGCGCGTGGGGCCACCCCGTGTACGTCCGCGGCGACGTCGAGCTCGCCGGTACGAAGGCTGTCCTGCGGGCACTGAACGTTCCGGCAGGACAGTTCGTCGAGCTCCGCACCGTGATCCCGCGCTCGGCGTTCACCTCGACCTCCGGTATGCGTGTCGTCTCCGGCAACGGCCTCGAGAAGATCGTCGCCGAGGAGACGGCCGATGCAGCCACCTTCGAGAAGGACAAGCAGCAGATCGACAATGCGAAACAGCACCCGTGGCGCTACGCCCTCTATCTCCTCCTGCTCGGCACGATCCCGGGTTTCCTGGTCGTCGGCACCGTCTTCTGGTTCTACGGCCGCGAGTTGAAGAGCGGGTACGACCGCGAGTACGAGCAGGAGCCACCCACGGAGACCGAGCCCGCGCTCGTGCCGACGCTTCTGCGGCAGGGTGGCGAGGCCGGGTCGTTCGAGTTCACGGCGACACTCTTCGACCTGATCCGCCGCGGCGTCTTCACGTCGACGCCGGTGACGACGGAGCGGGCGATCTGGGGCGGTCTTCGGAGCGAGAGTGTCTCCGACCTCGAGCTCGCCGCAGGCAAGCGCGATGTGGCCCTGACGCCCTGGGAGAACGCTGTCGCCGATGTCGTCGACGGCGTCATCGAGAGCGGCCCCGAGCGCCTGTCGCGTTTCCGCGAGCGCATCGAGGCCGACCGTACGACGATGAGCACCCATTTCACCTCGTTCAAGGCGAACGTCGGCACCGAGGTCGGCAACAAGAAGTGGTTCATCTCGCGCGGCGCCGTGCCGCTCGCACTCGCGTTGCTCGTGCTCGCAGCACTCGGGGCGATTCTCTTCTTCTCTGCGATCAGCGGCTGGCGCTCGGTGTACCCGCGGTGGAACGATGTCGTGCTGCTCGGCCTGGGCGTCGCTGCGTTCGTCGATGCCGCCATCGTGCTCGGGGCCCTCACCCAGCGGAAACTGTGGCGCCGGTCATCACGCGACGGTGCGATCGAGGCCGAGCGCTGGGAGGCTTTCCGGCGTTACCTGACCGACTTTCCGCGACTGCAGGAGGCGCCGCCCGCGACGCTGGCGCTGTGGGAGCGGCTGCTCGTCTACGGGATCGCATTTGGAATTGCGGACAGAGTGCTTCAGGCGGCCCATCTAGCGATGCCCGAGGAGCTCGCGCAGGCGTCCTCGGTCTACTGGATCTCGAATGGAGCAGTCCTCGGCTCCGGCGCATCGTCGATGGGCATCGGTGATCTCGCATCCGGGTTCGGCTCGGCGCTCGCGCCACCGTCGTCCGGCTCCGGCGGCTTCGGCGGCGGCTTCTCCGGGGGTGGCGGAGGCGGTGGCGG
>JANOUB010000383.1:0-22066 GCA_031416615.1 Thermoleophilia bacterium | reverse complement strand
CTGCCGCTCGCCTGGAGCGACGGCGGCCTTCCGATCGGCGGGCGAGCGCATGCTCGATGCGATCGGCAAACACATCGCGGTTCGCGAGCCCCGTCAGCGAATCGTGGAGAACCTGGCGCTGGAGATCCTGCTCGTACGCCCGGCGTTGGCTGGCATCACGCCCGATGCCCTGGAGGATCAGGCTGGACGTCGCGCAGCCGCGCGATTGAACGCCGTGAGCGATGCCGCGAGCTCCTCCCGCTCGATCCCTCGACCGATGAAGACGAGACGGGAGCGCCTGTCCTCGTCGGGCCACGCGTCAAGGTGCAGAGGCGGGTGTACCGCGTGCTGGACGCAGTTGACGAGCACGGGGCCGTCGCCGCCGACGTTGAGGAACCCCTTCACACGAAGGATGTCCTGGCCGCGCGCCTGGAGGAGCATGGTCAGCCAGAGTCCGAACGCGGTCCAGTCGACCTCGTCCAGGAAGAGCACGCACGAGTGCACGCCGTGGTCGTGGTCGCGGTGACCGTGTTCGTACCCGAGCTCGAGATCGCGGGGATCGCGTGCCGCGCCGTCGAAGAGCCAGTCGGGCTCGACCTCGCCGAATGTGGCCGCGCGAGCGTGCGCCGTGGGGTTCAGGCGCGCCAGCTGTTCCTCGAGGCCCGCCCGTCCCGCCGGGGTGGCGATGTCGGCCTTCGTGATCACGAGCCGATCGGCGACCGCTACCTGCTTCACGGACTCGGGGCCTCGGAGCCCGTGGACGCCGTCGACGGTGGCGACGACGCTCTCGAGCTCGTAGTGGTTCCGCACGACCGGATCCGAGAGGAGGGTCATCACGATCGGCGTCGGGTCTGCGACCCCCGTCGTCTCGACGACGACGCGGCCGAAGTACGGCACCTCCCCGGTGTCGCGACGGTCGAGCAGGTCGCGCAGCTCATCGGCGAGGTCGCCGCGGAGCACGCAGCAAACACATCCGCTCGAGAGCAGCACCGTGCGCTCGTCGACCCGGCGCAGGAGGTGGTGGTCGATCCCGATCTCGCCGAGCTCGTTCACGATCACGGCCGTCTCACCCATGTCGGGGCGCTGCAGCAGCCGGGAGATGAGCGTCGTCTTGCCGCTGCCGAGGAAGCCGGTGACGAGGACGACCGGCGTCTTCACCGGCTCAGCTCCGCGACGAGAGCGGCGTCGAGCGGGTCGAGCTTGCGACCGAGCAGCCGCTCGGCCTCACTCCAGACGGCACCGATGTCCTGGACGACGACCGAGGCGCCCTTGCGATCGCGGAGGACGTAGACCGCGCCCGCCCAGTCGTGCAGGGAGAGCCCGAAGTGGCCGAGCACGCGGTCGAGGAGCGCTGCGCGGAACATCCGGGTCCGCCGTCCTCCGTCCTGCTCGGCCCAGTGGTGGTTCAGGATGACACCGCAGAGCCCACACATTAGAGTCGTCCTTGTATACAGGAAGGGTTCCTGCATCACCACCAACAGCGGAGGTTCGTGATGGCAAAAGAGATCCTCGTCGCCTACGGCGTCGATGTCGACGCGGTCGCAGGCTGGCTCGGCTCCTACGGGGGCGAGAACTCCCCCGACGACATCTCGCGCGGGCTGTTCGCCGGCGAAGTGGGAACGCCTCGGCTGCTCGACCTCTTCGCCCGGCACGACCTCCAGACGACATGGTTCATCCCCGGGCACTCGATCGAGACGTTCCCCAAGGAGACCGAGATGGTCGTCGCGGGCGGTCACGAGATCGGGATCCACGGCTACACGCACGAGAATCCGATCGCGATGACCCGCGAGCAGGAGACCGCCGTCCTGGACAAGTGCATCGACCTCGTCGAGCGCGTCTCGGGTAAGCGGCCGACCGGCTACGTGGCGCCGTGGTGGGAGTTCTCGAACGTCACGAACGAGCTGCTCCTCGAGCGCGGGATCAAGTACGACCACTCGCTCATGCACAAGGACTTCCACCCGTACTACGTGCGGGTGGGCGACTCGTGGACGAAGATCGACTACTCGAAGTCGGCGGAGGAGTGGATGGTGCCGCTCCAGCGGGGTGAGGAGACCGACCTGATCGAGATCCCCGCCAGCTGGTACCTCGACGACCTGCCGCCGATGATGTTCATCAAGGCGGCGCCGAACAGCCACGGGTTCGTCAACCCGCGTCAGCTCGAGCAGATCTGGATCGACCAGTTCGACTGGGTCTACCGCGAGTACGACTACGCCGTCTTCACGATGACGATCCACCCCGACGTGAGCGGCCGCCCGCAGGTGCTGCTCATGCACGAGCGGATCATCGAGCACATCAACAAGCACGAGGGCGTGCGCTGGGCGACCTTCGACGAGATCGCCGACGACTTCGCGAAGCGGTCACCGCGGCAGGGGTAGCGAACGGCGTGCCGACGCTCCGCGGAGTGTCGGGCTTGAGCCGTCAGGGGCTGAAGGGGCGCGCTAGCCCGGCACGTCGGACTCGGTCACGCGCGCTGTGTAGATCTCCTCCTGCAGCGTGGCGACGTCGCGCATGTCCGTCCAGATCGGATGGGCGATGCCGTTTGCGACCGCGAGCCCCTCGTAGTCGCCGTACTCCCGGGGGTCGACTCCCTTCTGGGTCGCGTCGGACGCAACCGACGCGACGGCGAGCGGGCGGGACCAGCGGGTGCCGCCGTTGACCGAGACGGCGCACGTGTAGCGCGCACGTTTGCGGGCCCGGTCGCCCTTGGTGTCGTAGAAGCACGCCCACAACGTTCCGTTCGAAGGATCGACCGCTGACTGGGGCCAGAACTGGTCGCGCCGCTCGCTGCGCCTGATCTGGGCGACGGGGACACCGAGTCGGGTGAGCGGAAAGCCGGCGAGCGTCTTCAGGCGGCTATCGAAGATCGTGAGGCGCACGCCCTGGTTGCCGAAGTACTCGGTCTGCAGGTAGGTGACGTAGACCCGGCCCCGGTAGCGCCCGCTCGAGGTATCGATCGCGATCTGCGGGTTTGCGTGGGTGCACTTGAGACGCAGTGCCGGGATCACGAAACCCGAGCCGCAGCGGGGGATCGTGACGACCGAGAACGCCGCCGCGGTTCGCTCCGGCTCGAAGGTCTTGCCTCCGTCGGTGGAGCGGGCGATCTGCACATGGAAGTCGGTCGAGTCGTCCCACGCCACATACACCGTGCCGTTGCGCGACACAGCCACATTCGCGTACGACAACTCGCTGCCGGTGACGCTGACCCGCACAGGCCGCGACCACTTCTTGCCGGCGTCGTCGGAATAACTCACCATCACGCGTGAGTCGTTGTTGCGCGTGAACCTCGTCCAGGCGAGGTAGATGCGGTTACGAAACCGGCTCGAGCTCGAGTTGTCGACGGCGATCCACGGCTTGTCGTCGAAACGGGCCCGACCGAGAGACGCCACCCGGACGGGCTTCTCCCAGGTGGCCTCCGGACCGGCGCGCGAGGCGACGTAGAGCCGTGGCGCGCCGACGCCGCACGGGGTCGAGCGGATGAACGAGAAGAACTGGCGGCCACGGAGGTCGATTGCGACGTTCGGGTCGGCGGCGCACGTGACGTTGCGGCTCGCCGGCTTCGGAAAGACCGTGCCGACCTCCCATGTACTGCCGCCATCGGTCGAGCTGTAGCTGCGCATCGTGCCCTCGGTGAAGCTGTTCGAGCCGGCGAGCAGGATCCGGTCGTCGGATGGGTCGATCGCGATCGTAGGCTCGTTCTGCGGGCCGTCGAGGCGGGAGACGTTGACGTTCGGCGGTGCGACCACAAGCGTCGAGCTGACAGCGATCGTGGCGGCGGCGATCGCCAACGGAGCTGCTGTAACGAGTCTCAACGTCGGCGGCTACCGGGTCGGCTCCTCCGTCTCGACATGGATCTCCTCCACCAGCCCGAGCTCCTCCTCGACGCTCTGCGCCGCGGGCGCCGCGCGGAAGCGGAGCCGGAGCCCGATCACGAGGAGCAGGAGCAGGATGACGAGGATCGAGATGAGCGTCGTCAAGGTTCCGAGCGCGTACAGGTCGGGCCGGATCGCGGCGGTGAACGTCAACGCTGCGATCTGCAACGGCAGCGTCTGCGTCTCGATGCCGCCGATCAGGAGCAATGTGCGGTCGTAGTCGTTCCAGGTCAGGGTGAAGCCGAACAGGAAGCAGCCGAACACGCCCGTCCAGATGAGCGGCAGCGTCACCTCCCAGAACGTCCGCTTCTGGTCGGCGCCGAGATCGCGAGCGGCCTCCTCGATGTGCTCGTCGTAGCGGTTCCAGACGGCGAGCATGACGAGGAACCCGAACGGGATACCCCAGACCGCGTTCGTCCCGAGCGCTGTCTTCCAGAGCGACGTCGGCTCGTCGATGAACCGCCAGAACAGCTGCGTGCCGAGTGCGAGCAGGAAGCCCGGCGTCATCAGGGCGAGCAAGATCAGGTAGAAGGCGATCCCGTCACCCCGGAACCGGCGCCGGAACGCCATCGAGAGAGTGAACGAGATCACCGAGACGACGGCTCCGGCCGCGAGGCTAAGCCAGAGCGACTGGAGACCGGCCGCCCGGATCTCGTTCGCATGCGAGCCCGGGATATCCGCGTTGAAGAGCGACTCCCACCAGCGGCCGCTGACCGGCCCCTGGAACGGGAACGTGATCGCGCCGTACAACCCCTGCACGGAGAGCACGCCCATCAAGACCATCGGCAGGTAGAGAAACACGAGGAAGAGAGCGAAATAGATCCCGAGCGCCCACTTCGACCAGTCCCTGTGTTTCCGGTTCGTATAGCGCGGCGTATCCTGCGGCCCGGAGGCGTCGGCGGTACTCACCTCAAACGTCCTCTCGCAGATTCGAGAGGCGGGTGATCACGAAGACGCCGATGATCAACGCCAGCACGAGCAGCACAGCGGACGCCGCGCCCTGCGGATACTGGAGGCCGATCTCGACCTTCGACTGTACGATCGTGCCGACGGAGGAGATCTTGTTGCCACCGATCACCCGCACCGTTCCGTACTCGCCCATCGTGAGCACGAAGATGAAGATCGAGCCGATCACGACCCCCGGCATCGACTGCGGCAGGATCACTTCCTTGAAGGTGCGGAACCAGTTCGCACCGAGGTCCCGTGCCGCCTCGATCGCGCTGCGGTCGACCTGCGCGAGCATGAAGAAGAGCGGTGTGATCATGAAGAGGATGTAGAGCTGGATCATCGCGGCGGTCACCGACAGCTGCGAAAAGCCGAACGCGGACACCGGCTCGTCGACGATTCCGAGCTTCAGCAGCATCTGGTTGAGTGCCCCTTGGCGGCCCATCAGCGGGTATGTCCAGGCGATCGAGCGAGTCAGGAAGCTCGTCCAGAACGGTGCCAGCGCGAGCACGAACAGCGCGATCTGGTACTCGAGGCGCCGGACCTTGAGCGCCAGGAAGTAGGCGACGGGGAAGCCGAAGACGAGACAGGCGACCACGGCGACCACGGACGTCGTGAAGCTCGTCAGCATGTTGTCCCAGTAGACCGAGTCGCCGAACAGGTCGCGGTAGTTCGCGAACGTCCAGTCGGTGACGAAGCCTGACCTGGCGCCCTGCTCGTACGTCCAGAAGCTGACGAGAACGATGAAGACGAGCGGTGCGATCAGGTAGAGGCCGAGCCAGAGAAAGCCCGGCGTCGCCCAGAGGGCCGTCAGCCAGCCGCCACCGCGGCCGGCCGTGGCATCAGCCTGGCCGAGCGCCGATTCGGCCGGCGGCGGTGCCCCGACCCCCTCAGGTACCGAGGAGCTGGACATCCTCTTCCCTCCAGAAGACCCGGATCTGCTCGCCTTCTCGTCCACGGAGGGCTGGGTATCGCTCGCCCGGCACCTTGGCGAGGATGCGCTCGCTACCGGCGTCGAGGTGGAGCTTGACGAGGTCGCCGAGGAACTCGACAAAGACGATCTCGCACTCGACCGTGTTGAGGCCGTCCGACTCCTCGGTCGCCCCGGCGATCTCGACGGCGGCGGCACGCACCGCGAGCTGCGTCTGTTCGCCCACCTTGGCGGCGCTCTGGCCACGCACGCTGATACGGAAGCCAAGAGGATGCTCGACAACGAGCCGGTCACCGTCCTGCTCCGTCACCGTGCCCGTGAGGATGTTGTTGTCGCCCATGAAGCGCGCCACGAGCTCGTTGCGGGGCCGCGTCGCGATCGTGAGCGGGTCCGCGACCTGCTGGATGCGGGCGTCGTTCATGACGACGATCCGGTCAGCCATCGAAAGGGCTTCCTCCTGGTTGTGCGTGACGTGAACGAACATCAGGCCGAGCTGACGCTGGAGCCTGCGCAGCTCGACACGCATCCGCAACTGCAGTAGCCGATCGAGGTCGCCGAGCGGCTCGTCCAGGAGCAACGCCTTCGGCTTCGTCACGAGCACGCGGGCGAGCGCCACCCGCTGCTGCTGTCCGCCGGAGAGCGCGGCAGGCTTGCGGTCGGCGAGCAGCTCGAGCCCGACCATCTGTAGCGTCTCCGTCGCCACGCGCCTGCGCTCGGCCTTGCCGACGCCGTGCATCTTGAGGCCGAAGGCGACGTTCTCGAGCACCGTCCGGTGCGGGAACAGGGCAAAGTGCTGAAAGACGGTCGTCGTCGGTCGCTGGTGGGGCTGGAGGTTGACGAGCGACTGCCCGTCGAGCCGGATGTCGCCCGAGGTGGGGAACTCGTGCCCACCGATCATGCGCAGCGTCGTCGTCTTGCCGCAGCCGGACGGGCCGAGCAGGACGACGTACTCGCCGTGGTCGACGTGGAGGTTGACGTCGTCGACGGCGATCATGCCCCCGGGGAACACCTTCGTCAGGTTGACGAGGTCGAGTCCGGAGCTCTGCGTCGAAGAGGGGACGGCTACCGCCGCCCCCTCTTCTGTCGCGTTACTGTTGGATTCCTCGGCCACGTTTCCTACGCGCTGAGGAACTCGTTGACGCGCTTGACCTGGTGCACGTTCTCGGTGAAGAACGAGTTCCAGGACGCGAGCTTCGTGGAGCGTTTGGCGAATGAGCCGCCGTCGCGGATGCTCCCCTTCTTGATGTCGCCGACCTGGCCGGTAATACCCGGCAGATCCCTGGCCGCGGCCTTGCCGCTGTACCAGAAGTCGTGCTCTGCCTGCGTGAACGCCGGCTTGCCGGTCGTCTTCGCCCGGCCCGACTTGAGCCATCCCGGCAACTGCTTACCGTTCGAGATGTAGTACCCCTGGCGCATGATCGCCGCGCCGAGGTACCCCTCGTTCATCCAGTTCAGGTAGTCGTAGACCGCCTGGAGTTTCGCCGGATCCTTCGCGACATGAGCTGGGATGCCCTGAGCACTGCACCAGCCGCGCATGCCTTCCTTCGGGGCGGCGTAGCGGCAGTTGACGCCCTGTGCCACGAGCAGTGCGACGGCCGGCGACCACATCGACTCGATCACGACCTCTTTCGAGGCCATCAGGTTCACCGACTCGTTGAAGGTGCCCCAGAAAGCGCGGAACTGCCCCTTCTTCTTGTAGCTGATCATGATCTTGATGAAACGGTCGATCTCGCCTTTCGTCATGTTGCCGACGTTCTTGAACTTCATCAGCCCGAGTGCCTGAACCGCGTTGCCACCGTCCTGGGAGATGATCCCCGGGTCGTTCAGGAGCGCCACCCGGCCATTCCATTTGGCGTTCAGGAGCTCTGCCCACGACACCTGGTTCGGTTCCTTTGTGATGACGTCGCCGTTGTAGCCCATCGAGTCGAAGTTGAAGTGCGCCGGAGGGCCGACGATGTAGCGAGGCTGCGCCTTGCCGCCGATCGCCTTGCCGCTTTCGTCGGCCCACTGCACGATGTGCTTGTTGCTCTTCGGGCCCTCTTTGGTAAGGGGCAGTCCCGTAGTACCATCCGTGTCGAGGAACATGACCCGGAACGGGGCGTTGCCCTGGCCGGTCGTGGCCGCCTTGTTGCTCGGGTTGACGCGGCCCCGCGTGAAGAGCGGGTACATCGACCTCCACGCCGTCAGCTTGCGGGTGTCGACCGGCGTGAAGTTCCCCGTCGGCCAGATCTGGAAGAACTGGTAGTTGTAGAGGCCGCCGACGTCGAAGCTCTCCGGGTCGGTGATCGACTTCTGCACCTGCTGGTTCGTGCCCATCGGCTGGATGTTGAACTTGAAGCCGAGGTCCTTCTCGGCCTGCTCCTTCGCGCCGGGGGGCCATTCGACGCCAAGGGTGATCACGCGCAACGTGCCCGTGAACTTCCCTGCCTTTGCAGGTGCGGCCGTGGCCTTGCCCGCCATCGCGCCGAGGCTGCCGAGCGCAGCCGCGCCGACGCCGCCCTTGACGAGAAGGTTGCGGCGAGTGAGCCCACTCGGTGCTGCCGGCTCCGTGAAATCGCCGCGCGCGAGTTCCTGCGTCTCCTTCAGGTGCTCGGCGTACTCGTAGGGATCGAACTCGACATCCTCCATCTTGCCCATCCGAATCTCCTCTCGCGTTGGAACAGGGCCTGCAATCCGATCTGACGACGATCGGGGCCGAATGTTTGGCTGCTGCGGAAGATATCTGTATACAAAACCCACGACGCGAAGTCAACTGGCGTCGTGTCACCTGCGCTACCCCGTCACCGATCGACGGCCTGCTCCGGCCCCCCGGGATGGGCGGGATCCCGCTGCGAGAGCCATGCCTGGGGGACGTTCAGCGCCAGGTAGGCGAGCGCCGCCGCCGAGACACCCCACACGATCTTGACGAGTTCATGCGGGACGGCGTAGAAGACGCCGACTCCGACCGCGGTTGCGACCACCGCGGCGAGATTCACGCCCCACACGTACCGATATCTTCCGTGCGCGTGAAACAACGCCGGCACGTCGATGCGCATGCGCTGCACGAGCACGTAGTCCGCGAGCACGACCCCGGTCAGCGGCGCCGCGACGTTCCCGAGATGGGTGATCCAGGCCTGCGCCTCCTCGATGAAGGCGGGGAACCCGGACAGGACGACCGCTATCGCGCCCGCCGCGATCGTGGCGCGCAGCCGGCCGAGGCGCGGCACGGCGTTCACGAGCGACATGCCCGCCGTGTACACGTTCGTCAAGTTCGCCGAGAACGTCTGCACCACGATCGCAGCGAGCAGGACGACGAGCAGGACGTTGCTCGTCGTGAGGTCGGCAGCGGCCACGAACGGATTCGTCTCGCCGGTCGCTGCCGCGACGTAGCCGCCGATGAACGTGGTCACGACCGCCGAGAGCAGGGCGGATGCGATCAGGCCGACGCGCATGTCTCGCCGGGTCGGCGTGTAGCGGCAGAAGTCGGCGACGTTCGTCACGAGCGTCAGCGAGGCACCGCACATCACGGTCACGAACGTGGCGAAGCCGACCCACGTGAGCTGCTGGTCGGGCGATGCGAATACGCGGCCGGCGGCGAAAGCCGGGTCGTCGCTTGCGAGATAGAGGCCGACCAGCACCGCCGCCGAGCCGAGACTGAGCGGCAGCACGACCCTCAGCAGCCAGCGCATCACATCGAACCCGAGCGCGGCCACCGCGGCGTGGAAGACGGCGAGGGCGAGCGCAACGGGGACGAGCGGCAACCGCTCGCCGGTGAGCGCCTGCACGATCGCCTGGAAGCCGAGCGCCCCGGTCAGAGCCTGGGCAGCGAACCAGTAGGTCGCGGCCACCATCCGATAGGGGGAGGTCAGCCCGCGCGCGCCCCAGAACCCGAACGTCGCACGCATCGCGACCTGTCCCGGAAGTCCGTGGTCGACCCCGGGCTGGGCGACCACGACGAGGAAGGCGAACGCGAGCGCCTGCCCGGAGACCATCGCGGCGACCGCCCACCAGAGCGGCAGGCCGCCTGCGACGACGGCGAGCGCGCCCAGCACGTACATGACCGGGTTGAGGAAGAACGTGAAGTTGATCGCGAAGAGCGTTCGCCAGCCTGCCGTGCGGAACTCCGCCGGAATCGGCTCGACGCCGAACTCCTCGACCGAGGGCATCTCCTTCCCCTACGCCGCTGTGGCCGCCGCCGCCGCGGGCTGGCCGCCCGAGCGGCGGAAGAAGTCGATCACGGCACGGTTGTGCTCCTCTGTGTTGTCGAAGACCGTCGAGTGGCCCGAGCCTCGCACGACGTGCTTCTCGGCTCCGGCGATCCCCTGGTAGATGCCTTCCTGGCCGACTCCCGCCGGGCCCTGGTCCCACGGCGTCATCACGTCTTCGTCCCCGCCCAGCACGAGCGTCGGCGAGGTGATGCGCGGTAGCCACGCCGTGATGTCCATGTCGCACATCGCCTGGCAGGCGGCAGTGAACACCTCGAGTCGGTTGGAGTCGCGCAGGATCGACTGGATGTGCCCGACCAGCGCCTCGGCGTCCTGCTCCTCGAGGAACCTCCTCGAGAGTGCCTGCCAGGTGATCAGCTCGGCGAGCAGCCGGCTGCCAGGCCCCGCCGGATCGAGCGTGGCAATGTCGATCCAGTTCTTGAAGATCAGGCGGCCCGTGACGCCGAGCCGAGCCGCGGCGCAGTTGATCACGACAGACGTCGTGCGCCCCGGGTACTTGCCGGCGAACACGGTCGCGATCATCCCACCCATCGAGGTGCCGTGGATGTGGGCCTGTTCGATCCCGAGTGCATCCAGCAACCCTGAGACGTCGTCGGCCCAGACCTCCATGTCGTAGTGCTGCAGCGGCTTGTCCGACTGCCCGTAGCCGCGCATGTCGAAGTCGATCACCCTGAACTGCTTCGAGATCTCCGGTGTCGCGGGATCGAAGTTGAAGTGCCCGAACCCCGCCCCGTGGATCTGCACCACCGGCTCTCCGTCACCGGAGATCCGGTGCCAGAGGCTCACGCCGTTGACGTCGATCATGCCCTCCATCACGCCTCCCATCTCGGTGTCGTAGCGGGCCGACTATCTCAGATGTCTGGCATCGGGGCTACGCCCGTTCGAGCGTGAGCTCCACACGCTCCGCGGCGAGCGCGGGGAAGGCGTCCCTGAAGTCCTGCTGCGTCCACGCCTGCTTCGGCACCAGCCGCCGGAGCAGCGAGAACCGCGCTGGGCTCTCGAGGAACGGGTATGGCTCGAGCGTTACACGCCAACCCCCGAGCGGCTCGAACCGGAACCCGGCTACTTCGCCACCCTGGCCGCCCTCCACGTCGCTCAGGCAGAAGTACAGGGAGAGGCGATCGTAGAGCTGCAGCCGCTGGTAGTCGGCCCAGCGGAGCTCGTCCTCGATCCCGACCGCCGCCATCCGGGCCTCGTAGCCTCCCTCCTGCTCGGCGACGAACGCGTCGACGAGCTCCCGCACCTCGTCTGCGTGCGCCAGTTTCAGGCCCGGGTCGGCGCCGTAGCGCTGGCGGTAGATGCCGGCGCCGTGCATCGACACGAGCAGCCCCGCGTATGCATCCTCGCCGCTGACGGCTGCGATCGCGGCGCGATAGAACGCGAGATGGGCCGGCACGTCGACCTCCAGGAAGCCGACCGGCTTGGACGTCTCCGGCTCGATCAGCGGCGCCTGCTCCCAGACCGCCCACCCGTCATCGTGGCGCTCCGTCGCCACGATCAGCGACTCGTGGCGTGCGCCCGTGTCGGCCCACTGCCGCGCGAACGCGGCCGACAGGTCGGCGTGGTCGGTCTGAAGGACGACCTGCCAGCCCGCGCCGGTGTCGCGGACGATCACGGTGACCCCGCGCGGCTAGCCCTGCACATGCGATCGCGAGCTCATCCTGGGGGCCTGCGCCATGGTCCGAACATACAGTACGGGAACCTCATCTTCGCGCTGGCGGCGTCGGCCCGCTAGCGGCCGCCGGCAGGGTCGCGGCGACGATGGCTCCCGCCGCCGCGAGCAATCCGGTGACGAGCCAGAAGACGTCCCAGCCCGCATGGGCGGCGAGTGCGCCGAGCAGCGGCGTCGAGATCGCGGAGATCAGAAAGACAACGGTCGCAGCCACCGCGACCGACCGCGCCGCGAGCTCGGGCGCGGCGCGCTCTCCGGCGCTGACGTACACCAGAGCGTTCCAGCCGAGAGCTCCGAAGCCAAACAGGATGGCAGCGAGGACGACGGCGGCTGTCCCGAGGTGCAGTGCGAGCGTGAAGAGGAGCGCGCCGACCGCGGCCACAGCACCCACCTCGACGAGCGTTCGCGTGCGCCGAGCTCCTCCGCCACGATCCGCGGCGTGTCCCCAGGCTATCCGCGAGATCATCGCCGTCACGTTGATCGCGAAGTACGTGAGCGAGGCCGCGAACGCGGTGAGCCCCGCGGCCCGGGCGGCAGGCACCGTGTACGAGAGAACCGCCATCAGCGGAACGATGTAGAAGGCGGCGACGACGAACAACCGCTGCATACCGGGAGTGCGCCAGATGATGCGGAGCGGCCGGCGCACGCGTGCAGCCGACGGTGTGGCCGTTTCGTTTGCTGCGAGGGCGAAGAGCACGCCGGTGACTGCGACCGCGGCCGCCCCCACCATGAGCGTCAGTCCCACGCCTCCGGCCCCCTCGAGCCCCGGCATGGCGAGCGCCGCGATCGTGCCGCCGAGCGGTACCGACATCTGGCGCACCCCGAGCGCCCGGCCGCGGCGCGCGGGAGGGTAGACACGGAAGAGAGCTCCTGTGCCGGCGATCGGGACGACGGCCGAGCCCAGGCCGGAGGCGACGAGCGCCCCGAAGAGCACCCATTTCGACCCGGCGCTCGCCGCGACCACAAGGCCGGCGGCGGCGAGCGCGGTGCCGCCGAACGTCGGCAGCCGGGTGCCGACGCGATCAACGACGGCGCCGGCTGCGATCAACGCGAGACCCGATCCGAACAGGCTTGCTGTGAGCACGGCTCCGAGCTCGGCGAGGCTGAGGCCGAACTCCCGGCTGAGCTCGGGGCCGATCGCGGGCAAGCCGAAATTGACGAAGGCGACCGCGGCCTGCGCCGCGGATGCGGCCGCGAGCACGGTCCCAGGCGAACGATCAGCAGCCCGCTGCACCGCTGTATTATGTTGACGCTGTGGACTCCGACGCGATCGTGTGCGCACGGCGGCACCAGCAGGCGCTCGACGCGCTCGAGTTCGAGCGCGGTCGCGAGGCCGCGCTGCTGGAACAGCGTGACGAAGTGCTCACCGAGCTCGAGGGACCGCGCATCGATGCGGCCGCGTTTGCGCGGATGGAGGCGGAGGACGTCGAGTTGGTGCGAGAGGCCCTCGACCCGGAGCAGGGCAGCCCCGAGGAGGAGTGGCTCGAGTTCCAGGGAGAGCCGGAGGCGGAGCGGCTCCGGCGCGAGGAGAGGGAGGCCGAGCGGCAGCGGCTGATCTTGCTGATCGCCGAGTGCCGACGCCTGCAGCAGGCCCTGGAGCGCTACCTCGAGGCGCTCGGCGAGTAGCTTCGCGCGTCGCGCGGACACTTCTCGCGATTGTTCATTGCATACTGTAGGGTTTCGGCCGGTGGGGATCTTCGTCGGGCATGCGCCACTCTCCCGCACCGCGAGTGCAGCCGCAGCGGACCTCATCCGGCAGGCAATCATCGAGGGCCGCGTCGTCCCTGGCCAACGCCTCAAGGAAGAGGACCTCGCCCGCGAACTAGGCATCAGCCGGACGCCGATCCGCGAGGCCCTGCACCTGCTCCAGGCCGAGGGTCTCGTCGAGACGGCGCCGAACCGCGGCGCCACGGTACGGGCCTACGAGCTCCCCGACCTCGAGGACATGTACGAGCTGCGTGCCCTGCTCGAGGGTAGCGCCGCGCGACGCGCCGCGACCCGGATCGACGCCGCGGCGCTCGAACAGCTGAACGCGAGCTGCGCGCGGTTCGAGCGGCTCGTCGGCGGCTCCGACGTTCAGGCGCTCGTGGCCGAGAACGCGTTCTTCCACGACACGATCCTCGTGGCCGCCGCGAGCGAGCGCCTGACCGGGATGGTCCGCCAGGTGATCGTGATGCCCCTGGTCTACAAGTCGTACATCTGGTACTCGCCGGCACAGGCATCGGCCTCCTACCACTACCACCGGCAGCTGACGAACGCGCTCGAACGGGGAGACGCTCAGCGGGCTGAGTTCATCATGCGCGAGCACGTCTACGAGGCCCGCGACGTGCTCGCCCAGCACATGGAGGCTGACGCGTCCATTGGCGGGGGTCGGCAGTGACAGCTCCGGCCAAGGATCTCAAGGCGACTGCGGCGGCGGAGGGCCTGCGGATCGGGCCGCTGGCGGGAATCAGGGTGATCGAGCTCGGATCCCTGCTCGCCGGGCCCTTCGCCGGTCGTTTGCTCGGCGACATGGGAGCCGAGATCATCAAGGTCGAAGCGCCGGGTCAGCCTGACCCGATCCGCGACTGGGGTAAGGCGCGCTACGAGGGGCGCTCACTCTGGTGGCCGGTGCAGTCGCGGAACAAGAAGTGCGTGACGCTGAACCTCCGCGAGGAACGCGGGCAGGAGCTGCTCCTGCGCCTCGTCGAGCAGGCGGACGTCGTGACGGAGAACTTCAGGCCGGGCACCCTCGAGCGTTGGAACATCGGGTACGAGCAGATGTCCGCGGTGAACCCGGGAATCGTCCTCGCGAGAATCTCGGGTTACGGGCAGACCGGGCCGTATGCGAGTCGTGCGGGTTTCGCTTCGGTCTCGGAGGCAATGGGCGGCATCCGGCACATCAACGGCTACCCCGGCGAAGCACCGCCGCGAATGCACGTCTCGCTGGGCGACTCGCTGGCGGGAATGTTCGCCGCGCAGGGCATCCTCTCGGCGCTCTACTGGCGCGACGCGTGCGGCGGCGCTGTCGGCCAGGTCGTCGATGTGTCGCTGATGGAGGCGTCGTTCGCGCTGCTCGAGAGCACGGTGCCGGAGTACGACCGGCTCGGGATCGTCCGCGGGCCGCAGGGCACCAACCTGAAAGGGGTCGCACCCTCGAACATCTTCCGTTCGCGCGACGAGAAGTGGATGGTGATCGCTGCGAACGCGGACAAGGTGTTCCGGCGCCTCTGCGAGGCAATGGGGCGGCCCGAGCTCGCCGATGACGCGCGCTTCGTCACACACCAGTCACGTGGCGACCATCAGGACGAGATCGAGGCGATCGTCGCAGGGTGGGCTGCCCATCACGACGCCAACGAGATCGATCGGGTCCTCAACGAGGCCGGCGTCATCTGTGGCCCGATCTACACGATCGCAGACATCTTCGAGGATCCACAGTATCGAGCGCGGGACATGCTGATCGAGCACGAGGATCCCGAGTTCGGCACGTACGTCGGTCCAGGCGTCGTGCCGAAGCTGACGCGCACGCCCGGCGCGGTGCGCTGGTCGGCGAAGTGGGAGGAGGGCAGCCACAACCAGGAGGTGTACGGTGGCCTCCTCGGCCTCGGTAACGAGGAGATCGCGGAGCTGCGAGAGGAAGGCGTGCTGTGACGCGGCAAGTGACGATCTGCGATGTGGGCCCGCGCGACGGTCTTCAGGCCGATCCGACCATTGTCGAGCCGGCGGTGCGCGCCGGCCTCATCGACCGTCTCGCCGCTGCAGGGCTGCCGCGGGTTGAGGCCGTCAGCTTCGTCAACCCGGCGCGCGTGCCGCAGATGGCGGGCGCCGAGGAGGTCGTCACGGCGATCGACCGGCGACCCGGCGTGATTTACGCCGGCCTTGCGTTGAACGAGCGCGGGTACGACAGGCTCGTGGCCACAGGGCTGGACGAGGTGCACTTCGCGTTTGCCTCGACCGAGACGTTCAATCAGCGCAACCAGGGTGCGTCGGTCGCCGAGTCGGTGGCGGTCGCCGAACGGATCGTCGTCCGCGCCCATGCCGACGGCCTGCGGGCGACCGTGACGATCGGTGCTGCCTGTGGGTGCCCGTTCGAGGGCAAGGTCGAGCCAGGCCGCGTCGCCGAGCTCGCCGGCGCCGTCGCGGCAGCCGGGCCGGACGAGATCGTGCTCGCCGACACGATCGGCGTCGGGGTTCCGCGTCAGGTCGGGAAGCTCGTCGCGGCGACGATTGGCCTCGGCCTACCGGTGGGTGTCCACCTCCACAACACGAGGAATACCGGCTACGCGAACGCGATCGCGGCGCTCGAGGCGGGGGCGACGATGCTGGACGCCTCGGTGGGTGGGATCGGGGGCTGCCCGTTCGCACCACGTGCGACCGGGAACATTGCCACAGAGGATCTCGTCTACCTCCTCCACGGCGAGGGGATCGAGACGGGCATCGACCTCGAGGCACTTGTCGCGGTCGCGGAGTGGCTGGAAGGTGTGCTCGGGCGTCAGCTCGAGGGACAGGTCTATCGAGCCGGCGCGTTTGCGCCGGCTGCCGGCTGAACAAAGGAGAACGAGAGATGGCGTACAGGCTTGGGGTCGACGTCGGAGGCACGTTCACCGACCTCTTCCTCGTGAACGACGAGAGCGGTGCCACCCAGTTTCGGGTGAAGACACCGTCGACGCCGAGCGACCCGTCGCAGGGTGTGCTCACCGGCGTGCGGCGTATCTGCGCTGAGGCGGGGATCGGCGTCGGTGAACTACGAAACATCCTCCACGGCACCACCGTGGCAACGAACGCCGTGCTCGAGTCGAAAGGCGCGCGCGTCGGGCTGATCACGACCCAGGGCTTCAAGCAGATCCTTCATCTCGCTCGCTCTCAGACGCCGGGGCCGCTCGCGGGGTGGATCATCATGCAGAAGCCGGATCCGCCTGCTTCGCTCGCGGACACGCGTGAGGCGGTCGAGCGCATGGACGCGAAAGGCTCGACGCTCGTCGCGGTCGACACAGCGCAGGTCGAGGGAATCATCACGGAGATGGTCGACTCGGGCGTGGAGTCGCTGACGGTCGCTCTGATCAACTCCTACGTGAACGGTGCGCACGAGCGCACGATCGGGGAGATCGCCGAGCGCCTCTATCCGGGTTTTCCGGTCACGCTCTCGTCGGACGTCCTGCCCGAATTCCGCGAGTACGAGCGGGCCCTCACGGCCTGCATGAACTCGTATGTGCGACCGAAGGTGCAGAGCTATGTCAACCACCTGCAGAGCGAGCTCGCAGCTGCCGGCGCAACCGCCGAGGTCAACATCCTGCGCTCCGACGCAGGTCTGATGACGACGGCGGAGGCGGCCCGTAACCCGATCTACGGCGTCCTCTCGGGCCCCTCGGGCGGCGTCGCCGGCGCGCTCTTCGTCGCCACGAAGGCGGGATTCAAAGACATTCTCACGTTCGACATGGGTGGCACCTCGACCGACGTCGCTCTCTGCCAGGACGGCCAGCCGACGATCGGGCGCGAGACCTCGATTGGGCACTTCCGGATCAAGGTGCCGGCCGTCAACGTCCACACGGTGGGCGCCGGCGGCGGCTCGATCTCGCATGTACCCGAGCTGACGAAGGCACTGCGCGTCGGGCCCCAGTCGGCCGGCGCCGAACCCGGACCCGCAGCCTACGGCAAGGGCGGCGAGGAGCCGACCGTGACCGACGCGAACGTCGTGCTGGGCCACCTCCCACCAAGTCTGCTCGGCGGCGAGATGAGCCTGGACGTCGACGCCGCCTACGCCGCCGTCAAGAAGATCGCGGACGCGATGGGCCTCGACTCGGTCGAGCAGGCCGCGGAGGGCATCCTCGCGATCGTGAACGAGAACATGGCGGGCGCCCTGCGGCTCGTCTCGGTGCAGCGCGGCCACGATCCGCGCGACTTCGCGCTCGTCGCCTACGGCGGCGCCGGGCCGCTGCACGCGAACGCCGTGGCCGAGATCATGGGGTCGTTCCCCGTGCTCGTGCCGCCGGCGCCGGGCCTGCTGTGCGCGATCGGCGACCTCGTGGCGGACTTCCGCGACGAGTTCGCCCAGACGTACATTCGGGTGCTCGGTGACGCCGACCCCGGGGAGGTGGCGAACATCCTCGACGCCCTCGGAGAGCGCGCGACGCAGTGGCTCGAGGGCGAGGGCATCGCAGAGGAGGCGCGCACGGTCAGCTTCAGCGCCGACATGCGCTACCACCGCCAGGGCTATGAGATCCCCGTCACGCTCGACCCGGCCGACGCGCGGGCCGGCCTTGCGGGGCTCGAGGAGCGTTTCAATCAGCTCCACGAGCAGCTCTACGGGTTCCGGATGCCCGGCACGGCGAGCGAGATCGTCAACCTCCGCGCGGTCGGCTCGGGCTCGGTACCGAAGCCGGAGCTCCCGACCGGCTCCGTCGGCGGGGCCGACGCCTCGGATGCGGTCGCGGAAGAGCACGAGATCGTGTTCCACGGAAAACGGCTGCCGACGAAGATCTACGACCGGGCCAAGCTTGCGCCGGGCAACCGGTTCGAGGGCCCGGCGATCGTGACCGAGTTCGACGCGACAACCGTCGTGCTACCCGGCTACGTCGCCGAAGTGGACACGAACTTCAACATCCTCATCAACCCGAAGGCGTAGGGGATCCCATGACGACAACGACTGACGAGCTCCGGATCGCCGAGATCCCGACGGGAATCACCGTCGACCCGGTCACCCTCGACATCATCGAGGGCGCGCTGAAGAGCGCCCGCTACGAGATGGACGCCGTCCTCTTCCGGTCGGCGATGAGCCCGGTGATCCGGGAGCAGCACGACGAGTTCCCGATGCTCACCGACCCCCGCGGCCGCATGGTCGTCGGCCAGTTCGGGGCCTACATCAACGAGATGATGGAGAGCTGGGACCGGGGCGTGTACCCGGGCGACGTGATCCTCACGTCCGACCCGTTCAAGTGCTCTGCTTCCATCTCGCATACAAACGACTGGCTCGTGCTCGTGCCGATCTTCTACGGCGAGGAACTCGTCGGCTGGTCGAGCCAGTTCGGGCACATGATGGACGCCGGCGGCCCCGTGCCCGGCTCCCTGCCGACGGGGGCGAAGACGATCTTCGAGGAGGGGATCATCATCCCGCCGATGAAGATCATCGAGCGGGGAGTCGTGCAGGAGGACGTGTTGCGGCTGATCTTCAACAACGTGCGACTGCCGGAGATGAACCGCGCCGACCTGTTCGCGATCGTTGCGGGCTGCCGCGCGGGCGAGAAACGGGTGATGGAGCTGTGCGAGCGGTTCGGCAAGGAGACGTACCTCGCTGCCCTCGAGGCCCTCCTCGATCGGACGTACAACGCGATGAAGTTCCTGATCTCCGTCGCGATCCCCGAGGAGCCGCAGACGTTCGTCGACTACATCGACGACGACGGTCTCGGCAACGGCCCCTACAAGATGCAGCTGACGATCTGGCGGGAAGGCGAGCACGCCTTCTTCGACTGGTCGGGCACCGATCCGCAGGCCCTCGGACCAATCAACTTCTACCTCTCCGAGGGCATGTTCAAGATGTTCATCGGGATCTATCTGATCATGGTCAACGATCCTCAGATCCTCTTCAACGACGGCTTCTACCCGCTGCTGCACGTCGTCATGCCGGAGGGAAGCCTGCTGCGGCCACGCTACCCGGCGGCGCTCGGCTGCCGCACGCACGCGCTGGCCCGGCTGTTCGATGTGCTCGGCGGCGCCCTCTGCAAGAACGCGCCGCAGCTGAACACGGCGGCCGGCTACGGCACGAGCCCCTACATGCTCTACTCGGGCTGGGACAGCCAGGGCGCGTTCTTCTACTCGATGGAGATCCTCTACGGCGGCATTCCCGGCAGGCCGATCGGCGATGGGATGGACGGTCATTCGTGGTGGCCGCTGTTCGAGAACATCCCCACCGAGTACCTCGAGGCCTACTATCCGCTGCGAATCGACGGCTACACGACGGTCACCGACTCGGGCGGAGCGGGCCTGCACCGTGGCGGCAACGGCGTCGAGAAGCGGTACGTGTACCTGGAGCCGGGCGAGGTCTCGATCCACGACGACCGCTGGCTGACGCGCCCGTGGGGCGTGCTCGGCGGCTTGCCGGGCGGGCGCTCCGAGAAGATCCTCAGGCGTGCGGACGGGAGCGAGGAGCGGCTGCCGTCCAAGTGCGACCACGTCGTCGTCGAGCCGGGCGACATGCTCGTCTACCGGACGGCGGGCGGGGGCGGCTGGAAGGACAGGCTCGATCGTCCCGTGGAGACTGTTGTGCGTGACGTCTCCTTCGGGCTCGTGTCACGCGAGAACGCGCTCGCGGGCTACGGCGTCGTCATGAACGGCGATGGCTCCGCCGACGAGGTGGCGACGGAGGCCGAGCGTGCACGTCAGCGTGGCGAGCGTGGCGACGCGCCGAACTTCGACTTCGGCCCGTCGCTCGAGGAGGTGCTCGCGAACTGCAAAGCGGAGACCGGCTTCGAGCCGCCGACGCCGGCGCAGCCGCTGCGGTGGTCACCGCTCGAGCCTGCCGCGGACGCGCTTGCGCGCGTGCGTGCCGGCGACGGGATCCCCACGCCGTCGTGAGCCATCTCGCCGGTTTCGGGGAGAGGCAGGGCGCCGGCCGGCGCCCTGCCCTCCTCGTGATCGACATGAGCCTCGGCTTCACGAGCCCGGACTCGCCGCTGCACTGCGAGCTCGACGACGTGGTCGGCGCGATCGAAAGGCTGCTGACCGCTGCCCGGGCGAAGGAGCTGCCGATCGTGTACACCAGCGTGTCGTACGGCGCGGGCGAGAAGGCCGTCGCGAAGGCGTTCATCGACAAGATCCCGATTCTGCTGACGCTGGCGGCGGGAAGCCCGTTCACCGAGATCGACCCGCGGCTAGCGCCGAAACCGGACGAGCCGGTGCTGAACAAACTGTTCGCGTCGGCGTTCTTCGGCACGCCGCTGCAGAGCCTGCTCGCCGCCCACGGCTGCGACTCGGTCATCGTCACCGGCGCCTCGACCTCCGGCTGCGTGCGCGCGACCGCCGTCGACGTGCTCCAGAACGGCTACCTGCTGACGATCCCGCGAGAGGCCGTCGGCGACCGCGACCCGGCCGCGCACGCCCAGGCGCTCTACGACATCGACGCGAAATACGGCAACGTCGTCTCACTCGCCGAGGCGCTGGTGCTGATCTCCGCGGCCGGCTGAGCCTTAACCTGGATCGAGGCTCAACCCGGGCGTCTGACGCGACGATAGGCTTGCGCGCATGGCTCTCGACCCTGCACGCGTCGTCTCCCAGCTGCGCGAGCTACAGGAGCTGACAGGCGACGAGAACGGCGCCCAGCGCGTCGCGTGGACCGAGACCTGGAACACCGCGCGGGCCTGGCTCGCCGCGCTGCTCGAGGACCTCCCGCTCGAGGTGGAGAGGGACGAGGCAGGGAACGACTGGTGGACGCTCCGCGGCGACTCCGAGCACGCCGTCCTGATCGGCGGCCATATCGACTCGGTGCCGAACGGTGGCTGGCTCGACGGCAGCCTCGACGTCGTCGCCGGCGCGGAGGTGTTGAGGCGAATCGCCGAGGCGGGTACCCCGCCCGTCACGGTCCGGCTCGTCAACTGGGCCGATGAAGAAGGCGCCCGCTTCGGTCGCTCGCTGTTCGGCTCGTCGGCAGCGGCGGGCTCGATGGCCGACAAGGACGAACTGCGTGAGTTGCGCGACCACGACGGGATCTCACTGCCCGAAGCGCTCGCCGCCTGCGGCGTCGACCTCGACCGGGCGCTCGACGCGCGGCGCCAGCTCGAGAGCGCGGCTGCCTACCTCGAGCTCCACATCGAACAGGGCCCCGTGCTCGAGACGATGGGTATCCCCCTCGGCGCTGTCCTCGGCACCTACGGGGTCGAGCGCTGGCGCATCACCTGGACGGGGCAGGCGGCACATGCAGGCTCGACGCCGATGGATCGACGCCGCGACGCGCTCGCCGGCGCGGCAAAACTCGCCCTCGAGATCCGCGACATCGCCGCGCGCGTCGGCAACGGAGCCGTCTGTACGTCGGGCGGTGTCGTTTGCCGGCCGGGGATCGTGACCTCGGTCGTAGAGACTGCGGAGCAGCTACTCGATCAGCGCCATCTCGACGCAGCCAGCCTGGCAGAGCTCCTCCGGCAGGCGCAGGAGGCGAGCGAACGGTTCGCCGCCGAGGAGGACATCGAGGTCGGCTGGGAGCGGATCTGGAGCATCGAGCCGATCCTCTTCGACCCGGCCCTGATCGACCTCTGCGACGACGCCTGCCGCCGGGTCGCCGGGGTCTCGCACCGACTCCCATCGGGTCCGCTGCACGACGCCGCCGAGGTCGCCCGCGGCGGCGTCCCCACCGTGATGCTGTTTGTGCAGAGCCTGCGTGGGCTGTCACATACCAAGCTCGAGGACACGTGCGACGAGCACCTCGAGCTCGCGGTCACTGCGCTCGACCGGCTCGTCGACGCGACCGTCGCTCGCGTGGCTTCGGCGCCAGGCTAGCGCT
>JANOUB010000382.1:0-1918 GCA_031416615.1 Thermoleophilia bacterium | reverse complement strand
GACGGCAAGATCGAGCAGATCGGACCTCCGGCCGAGATGTACGGGAATCCGGCGACACCGTTCGTAGCCGAGTTCATCGGCACGATGAACCGGCTGGTCGCGAGGGTCACCGAGGACGGTGCCGTCGACTATCAGGGGCTCCCTCTGCGGATCGACGCCGCCCGTGGGCTGCCGAGGGGCGAGCGCGTCCTCTGCCTCGTGCGCCCCGAGACGGTCGACATCGTGCTCAGGAACGGTTCCACCCCGGGCAATGCGCTCGCGGGCGAGGTGATCTCGAACACGTTCCTCGGCTCGGTGACGCGCGTGCGGGTGGTGGACGAGAGCGGGGCCCGGACGCTCACCGCGGACCTCTCGACCGCGGAGGCGGCACTGCTCACGGTCGGCACGAAGGTCATCGCGAGCTTCCCGCCCGATAGCCCCCGTCTCCTCAGTCTCGCAGATGACCCAGTGTTTCCCGTGCCAGATCCGGACGGTCAGTGAAGACCCCGTCGATGCCGATCGCTTGCAGAGCGAGCAGGCGTGAAGGCTCGTTAACCGTGTAGACGAGTGCCTTCAGGCCGAGCGCATGGGCTTTCGCGATCCCCCGGGACGTAACACGGGCGTCGTCGAAGCCCGCGGCCCAGGCGAATTCGGCGGCGGCCCGGATCGACGTTCCGACCCCGACGTGCTGCACGGTGCGCAGCGACGGCCGCAACCGCCGCGTCTCGAGGATTGCGCGGCGTGAGAACGAGACGATGACCGCGTCGGGCCCGAGGAGCTTCAGCGTTCGGCTCACGATGTCATGGCGGCGAAAGAGCCACGGGCTTTTCAGTTCGGCCATGACGCCGATTCGTCCATCAGTAAGCTCGAGTACCTCCTTCAGTGTCGGGATTCCGAGCTCCTGAAGCTCGGCCAGAGGACGCACGCGAAGTGTCCCCCGGGCCGGGGTGAGCCGGTCGAGCCTGAGGTCGTGGAAGACGACGAGGCAGCCGTCGCTCGAGGCCTGCACGTCGAACTCGACGTAGTCGGCGCCGACCTCGATGGCACGCTCGAACGCGGGCAGCGTGTTCTCCTTCTCGTCAGCAGAGGCGCCTCGATGGGCGATCACCCAGGTCAAGGGGTTGTCCTCGTTCGGCGCAACGCTCGCTGCCAGTCCTCGCGCCTCTGCGCCCTCTCGGAGGAGCTGATGGCGGGCTCGTACCGCACCCCGCGGCGCATCAGTGCGCCGACCGCCTCGACATCCGGCCAGACGCCGACCCCGAGCCCCGCGAGCGCGGCGGCACCGAGCGCCGTCGCGTCTGCATCCGCCGCCACCTCGACGGGGCTCCCGATCAGGTCCGCCTGGAACTGCATCAGGAAGCGATTCGCGGTCGCGCCGCCGTCGGCCCGCAGGACGCCGGCCTCGACGGGGAGGACGTCGATGATGTCGGCGACCTGGTGGGCGATCCCCTCGAGCGCTGCGCGCACGAGATGGGCGCTGGTCGTTCCCCGTGTCAGGCCGCAGATCAGCCCGCGCGCCTCGGCGTCCCAGTGTGGTGAGCCGAGGCCGGTCAGCGCCGGCACAAAGAAGACGCCGTCCGTCGAGTCGACCTCCGTGGCCAGCCGTTCGCTCTCGGCGGCCGACTCGATCACGCCGAGGCCGTCCGCCAGCCACTGCAGCGCGGCGCCGCCGACGAGCACTGCGCCCTCGGCGGCGAACTGCGACGGCGCCCCGGGAGCGACGGCGGCAGCCGTCTTCAGCAGCCCTTCCGCCACCTGCCCCGGCAGGTCTCCGATGTTCGCGAGGACAAACGTGCCGGTGCCGTACGTCGCCTTTGCCTCGCCGGGTGCGAAACAGCCCTGGCCGAAGAGTGCGGCCTGCTGGTCGCCCGCGATGCCCGCCACCGGGAGCGTCGCGCCGAGGAACGTCGCCTCGGCGGCCACGCCGGCCGACGGAACG
>JANOUB010000381.1:0-5105 GCA_031416615.1 Thermoleophilia bacterium | reverse complement strand
CCCCGCGGCGCCGCGGTGCTCCAGGTTCTCGAGCGCCTCGAGCGCCCGCCGCACGGTCTCGTGCAGCGGAATCCCGTCGAGCCGGGCGACGAACGCGACCCCGCACGCGTCGTGCTCGTAGTCGGCGGCGTAGAGACCGGGTTCACCTCGGCGCGCGGCGCTCATCGGACCAGCCCTCCGAAGGGGTGGGACATCGCCGGCCTTGAAATCCGCAGGTCCACGCACACAATCTCTCCCCGGCTAGCGGTGTCGAGTGCGGGTGCGAATGGAAACCATGACTTCAAAGAATAAAGCAACGGAGCCCGCTGGGGCGCAGGGGGCTCGATCGTCAGGGACGATCTCGTCGAACGGAACCTCGCTCGCGCGTTCCGATCGCGACCGCGGCAGTACCATGGCTCCCGATGAGCGCACCCACCCTGGCCGGCCCGGGAGGGCCGACGCTCCGGATCGGCGGGACCGTTTACCCCGTCCTGCTACCGACCGTGCGCGACCCCCGGCTCCACCTTGCGGCGGTGATCATCTCGCTGCAGGTCCTCGGGCAGGCTGCCTTCGGGTTCCAGCTCTCGATCGCGCAGATCCTCGTCTCGCTGCTCACCTGTGCGCTGCTCGAGTTCGCGATCGCGTTCAGGCGCCAGAGCGTGATCATGTGGCCCGCGAGCGCGCTCCTGACCGGCAACGGCGTCGCCTTCGTTCTGAGGGTGCCCGGCACCGAGCACGGTGACTGGTGGAGCATGCAGGGCTGGTGGATCTTCGCGGGCACCGCGGCCGTCGCGATCCTCTCGAAGCACCTGATCCGCTTCCGGGGGCACCACGTCTTCAACCCCTCGAACGTCGGGCTCGTGCTCTGCTTCGTGATCCTCGGCTCGACGCGCGCCGATCCGCTCGCGCTCTGGTGGGGGCCGATGTCGTTCTGGATGGTGCTCGCACTCTTGATCATCGCCATCGGCGGGTTCGTGATCCTCTCGCGCGTCCATCTGCTCGGGATGGCCGTCAGCTTCTGGCTCGCGTTCGCCGCCGGCATCGCCGTGATCGCCGTGAGCGGGCACGAGATGACGGCCCGGTGGCACCTCGGCGGGCTCACGGGATTCGAGTTCTGGCGGGTGCTCGTCTTCTCGCCCGAGGTGCTGGTCTTCCTCTTCTTCATGATCACCGACCCGAAGACGACGCCCGAGGGACGCCTCGGCCGCCGTGTCTACGCGGTCGCGGTGGCGCTCCTCGCAGTGCTGCTGATCGCACCTGCGTCGACGGAGTTCTGGACGAAGGTCGCGCTGCTCGCGGCGCTCACGATCGTGTGTGCGGCACGCCCGGTTGTCGGAGCGTTGGCCCCGCGCGTGCGGGTCGCAGCCGCTCTCCCGAGGCGGCCTGCGCTCGGTGCGCTCGCGCTTGCCGGAGCCGCCGCCTTCGCAGGCCTGCTCGTGCTCGCGGGCATCCCGGCGCGTCCGGGCGCCGCCGTCGCGAGCCCGACGATCACCGACGCTGCCGGCCTGCCGCCGGTGACGGTGCTTCCGTCCAAGGGGGTCGCGACGCAGATCGACCAGCAGCTCGCGCAGCAGATCGCGCGCGACCTGGTTACCGACTTCCGCATCGAGGCCGACGCGCTGCGCCGCCGCGACAGGAGCCGCGCCGCCGGCGCCGCGGGTGGTGCCCGCCTCCAGGGGCTGTGGCAGCAGATCGGCCTCGCGGGCGATCGGGCGATCATCGTCCCGCAACGTCACGTCGAACGCATCGAGGTCAGGCTCGAGGCCGCGGTCGGCCAGGGCCCGCCGATCGTGATCGCCACCGTCACCGGCATGGAAAGGCTCGTCACCGTCGAGGGCACGCCGCCCACCGTGGCGTTCCGGGGCAACGAGACACCGTTCAGCCGGACGCTCGAGCTCCAGCTCGACCGGGGCCGCTACCTGATCGTCGGATCGCGCGGAGGCACCCCTGAGGCGGTGGCACCCGGCACGTCAGCACAGCTCGCCACATCCGGTTTCACCGGGCTCCGCCTCCAGGACGTCGCCCCGCAGGTCGGGCTCGATTTCCGCCAGGGCGGATTCCGCTCCCGGGCCACGAGCGACCCGGTCGCGATGATGGGCGGCGGTGTCTGCTGGGTCGACATCGACAACGACGGCTGGCTCGACCTGTTCGCCGTCAACTCGTACGCGGATCGCGACTACGGCTACTGGGAGGCGCACGGAGGCGTCCCCCGGAGCGCGCTCTTCCACAACACGAAGGGCACGTTCACCGATGTCAGCCGCGCGTCGAGAGCCGACGTGCAACTCCGTGGCAACGGCTGCGTCGCCGGGGATCTCAACGGCGATGGCCACAGCGACCTCTATGTCACAGCCGCCGGGAACGACGCCCTGCTCTGGAACGACGGCAAGGGTCGGTTCACCGAGGGTGCGCGCGCGGCCGGGATCACGGCGTGGGGCTGGCATGCGGGCGCGACCGTCGGAGACGTCAACGGCGACGGCCGGCCGGATCTGTTCGTGGCCGGCTACACCGATCTCAATGCTCCGGTGCCGGGCTCCGATTCCGGGTTCCCGAACAACTACGCCGGCGTGCGCGACCTGCTCTACCTCAACACGGGGAACGATAGGAATGGCCGTGCCACCTTCCGCGAGGTCGGCGAGAAAGCACGCGTCGACGCAGGCAAGCCCGAGCACGGCCTCGGGGCCGTGTTCACTGACCTGAACGCCGACGGACGCCTCGACCTGTACGTCGCGAACGACGCGAACCCGAACCGGCTCTACGAGAACGTCGCCTGGCCCGGTGGCTCGAAGGCCGACCCGCTGGGTCTCGGCTTCCGGCTCGAGGAGCGGGCCGCGCGCGCGGGCATCGCCGACCCGAACGCCGGCATGGGGATCGCTGCCGCCGACTACAGCGGCGACGGCCGCCCCGACCTCCTCGTCACCAACTCGCACAAGCAACTGCACGCCGTCTTCCGCAGTGGCCCGCCGGCCGTCGGCAAGCCCTCGTTCAGCGACGCCCGCTCGGACATCGCGCCGGCATTCGATACGAGCCTCGCCGGCTGGGGCGCATCGTGGGTCGATCTCGACCTCGACACCAACCTCGACCTCGTGCTCGCGAACGGTTCCATTCCGGTGGCCGGACTCGTGAACAGCGCCGAACCGGTCCAGGTCTTCGAGAACCTAACGGGACACGGCCACCCGGGCCAGTTCGCGGATGCGAGCAGCGCGGTCGGACTGGACGATGCCCCGCGCGTGATCGGCCGCGGCCTCGCCGCCGCCGACTTCGACAACGACGGGGACGTCGACATCGCCGTCAACTCGATCGGCGGCAAGCTGATGCTGCTCCGAAGCACCGGCGCGAAGGGCAACTGGTTAGCGGTGAAGCTCGGCAGGTTCACGCCGGGCGCCGTCGTCACCGTCGTGCTGCCGGATGGGCGCCGGCTCGTGCAAGAACTGCGTGCCGGCAGCAGCTACCTCTCCTCGGAGGACCCACGCGCTCACTTCGGGCTCGGTCGCGCAAAAACGGTGCGCGAGCTGATCATCCGCTACCCCGGCGGCCACGAGGCGCGGCTGACAGGGGTGGCGGCGAATCAGCTACTAGCTCCTTCCCCCGAGTAGGCGCGGTCTACGGCCCGTGACCGTATTCCGGGGGAAGGAGCTTGAAGGGGAGGCTTCGCCTGTGTCTTCAGGGAGACTGGGAGGCGCCTGCACATTCGGATCTCCTCGAGAAAACCAAGGCGAAGCCCGAAAATCAAGCTCCTTCCCCCGCCGAACGGTCCCGCCCCCGCCGTAGCGTCATTCCGGGGGAAGGAGCTACATGCCCATCGCGTGAGTAATCGTCGGGAGAACACGCGAGAACCGTGCGGGTAATCATTGTTCTGGAGTGAGTCAACGGCCGCGGAGCTGGCATGGTTGACCCGATTCGCGCCCGCCCGCTCCGCGATCGTGTCATCACCGGGACATCACGGCGGCGCAAGCTCGACGTTGTGCATCGCATGACGCAGCGGCGAGCGCCTGGCGTCAGGGCCGAACGGCCTCCGGGCCATCAGCCCTGGGAGCGACGGGACTCGAACCCGCGACCTCCGGCGTGACAGGCCGGTACGGGCACGACGACGCCCGCCGACGAACGCCTGTGAACGGGGTCATTTCCAGGTATTTGTCGCCCGCAGTCGCCTGCGCACCGCATGGTTGAGCCAATCGTCCAATCGACGTTTGGGCCACGAGTGGGCCACGGAGCGTTGTCTGCGAAGACGAACCCGGCCCGTATGGCAACGCATGGCGCGCGTACGACCCGCCCTCTAGAAGCCCGAACCGTTCAGTGTTAGACTCACTCGTGCGGGTTGTAGCAATTGGTCCGCGGACGCCGGCGGGTCTTGCATCGCTCCCGTGAGGATCCACCCTCAGTAATTGGGCGGAACGGTTTCCAGCCGGCGCCAGTCCTCTGGCCGGCGGGTCCACGAGTAAAGGGGAGCTGCGGATCACGGTGCCGGTCGGCGTGCGGAAGAAACTTTGGCTGGGTGTGGGCGTGGCGGCGGTTGCGGCCGTTGCTGCCACGGGCGCGTTCGGCCTCTCGGACGATTCGGCTGGAGCCGCGGCTGCTCGTGACCGCGCCGTGACCGACATGCCGGACGAAATCTCGGGCCCTCAGGTGCACTTTCTGTACGTCGTGCCCTCGGACGGCGCTGACGGGCAGCTCGACACGAACGGAGCGATGGAGCAGTCCATCGCCCGGATCGAGCGATGGTTTGTGAGACAGGCCGGGAACCAGGGCCTGCGGGTCGACACGTACAACGGGGTTCCGGACATCACGTTCGTGCGGCTGCCGCACTCGGCTGCGCAGGCGACGGCCACGAATCCTTGGCCGCTCTGGGTGATGGGCGAGGATCTCGTCGCCGCAGGGTTCAACAATCCGGCCAAGGTCTACGCGGCCTTCTACGACGGCCCCAGCAAGTGGGCGTGCGGAGGTGCGAAATCGCCGGCGCTCCCAAAGCTGGGTGCCATGTACCTCCAGGCGCAGCCGACGAACGACCCGCGCCCATGTCGAGATGCGCCGGGTTTCGGAACGGGCACAGATCGACCGGGCTACTTCGAGATCGGGCTCCTGCACGAGATCCTGCACGTGATCGGCTTCACCCCACGCTGCGCCCCTCA
>JANOUB010000380.1:0-12191 GCA_031416615.1 Thermoleophilia bacterium | reverse complement strand
CGCAGCCCAGCGCCCGTTCCCGTCCATGATGATCGCGACGGTGCGAGCGTCTTGCTGGATGTTGGAAAGTTCCCGCATTTTTCGATATTCCTCAGAGAAAGGAGAAGCCTCCAAGTCAGCTCCTTTCCCCACCAGAGCCGCTCAACCCTCGCCGCAACCGCACCGGGGGAAAGGGCCTATACCTCCATGATCTCGGCCTCTTTGTGCTTCAGGAGGTCGTCGAGCTTCTTCACGTGATCGTCGGTGAGTTTCTGCACCTGAGCCTCGGCCCGGCGCTCCTCGTCGTCACCGACGTCGCCGTCGCGAACGAGCTCCTCCAGGTGCTTCATCACGTCACGCCGGACGTTGCGGATGGCGACCTTGCCTTCCTCGGCATAGCGGCGCACGACCTTCACGAGCTCCTTGCGCCTCTCCTCGGTGAGCGCCGGGATCGGCAGCCGGATGAGCTTTCCGTCGTTTGAGGGCGTCAGCCCGAGGTCGGACTCCTGGATCGCCTTCTCGATCGCCTTGATCTGCGACACGTCGTACGGCTGGATCGAGAGCAAGCGCGCCTCAGGGGCAGAAATCGTGGCCATGTTGCTCAGCGGCGTCGGCGTTCCGTAGTAGTCGATCGTGATCCGGTCGAGTAGCGCCGAGGACGCCCGTCCCGTGCGAACGCTGTTGAACTCGTTGCGGGTCGAGCCGATCGACTTGTCCATCCGCAACTCGCAGTCGGTCAGAAAGTCCTCAATCGCTGTCAACTCACGCCTCCTTCGGCGTCGCCACGATCGTGCCGATCCGCTGCCCGGACGCCACGCGGACGATGTTCCCCTCCGCGAGCTCGAAGACGTGGATCGGCACCTGGTTGTCCATGCAAAGGGAGAGAGCGGTGATGTCCATCACACGCAGACCGCGCTCGATCGCCTCGAGGTGGGTGATCTCGGGCAGGAAGCGCGCGCCCGGATCGGAGCGCGGGTCGCCGTCGTAGACGCCCTCCACCCCGTTCTTCGCCATCAGAATCGCCTCGGCCCCGATCTCTAGCGCCCGGAGCGCCGCGGCCGTATCGGTCGTGAAGAACGGGTTGCCCGTGCCGGCCGCGAAGATGACGACACGATCCTTCTCGAGATGGCGCATCGCACGCCGACGGATGTACGGCTCGGCGACCTCCGAGACGGCGATCGCCGACTGAACGCGGGTCTGCGCCCCGAGCTTTTCGAGTGCGTCCTGGAGCGCTAGCGCATTCAGCAGGGTCGCGAGCATGCCGGCGTAGTCGGCGGTGGCGCGATCCATGCCCTCGGCCGCTGCGGCCATGCCGCGGTAGAAGTTGCCGCCCCCGACGACGATCGCGACCTCGGTGCCGCCGCGCCGAACCTCGACCACCTCTCGGGCAATCGCTGACACGGTCTTCGGGTCGACGCCGTATTCCCGGTCGCCCATCAGGCTCTCACCCGAGAGCTTCAACAACACGCGGCGAAACGGCGAGGCAGCACCGGCTGGCGACTCCCTGACTGCGTCGTCGGGCTGCGCGCTCACGATCCGGCGACCGAGACGCGCTTGAAGCCTTTCAACGTCGCGCCTACGGCCTCGAGCGCCGCCCCGACCGACTTCGACTGGTCGTGAATCCACGCCTGGTCGACGAGGACGCCACCGGGTGCGGCGGCGAAGAAGCGCTTGCCGAGCATGCCGGTCACGATCTTCTCACGCGCGGCCTCCGGCTTCGAGAGCACCTCGTCGGAGTTGAGATACACCTGCCGCTCTGCCTCGATCGCCTCGGCCGCAACATCGTCGCGCGTCGCCCATTCAGGAGCGGCGAAAGAGATGTGCATCGCCAGCTGTCGAGCCAGCGTCTCGTCGCCGCCCTCGAGGTCGACGAGAACCCCGATCTTGTTGGCCGGCGGATGGACGTAGGCCGCGATCGTGCCGGCGCCTTCGTAGCGCTCAGCACCGGCGACGACAATGTTCTCGCCAAGCTTGCCTATCAACTCGAGGCGTTCCTCGTCGAACGCCTCAGCCGCGCTGACGCCGCTCTCGTGGACGGCGCGCAGGACGCGCTCCGCGAACGACTGGAACTCGTCGCTCTTCGAGACGGGTTCCGTTTCGCAGCCGATGCCGACGATGGTGCCGATGTCGCCGGCGACGATCGAGCCGACGAGGCCCTCGGTCGTCGCCCGATCGGCACGCTTGCCCGCCTGGGCCATGCCTTTCGCGCGCAGCAGGGTGCGGGCGGCATCCAGATCGCCGTCCGTATCCTGCAGCGCGCGCTTGCAATCCATCATGCCCGCGCCGGTGAGCTCGCGGAGCTCCTTGACGAGGCCTGCGCTGATCTCTGACACGCCGTCTCCTCTCAGTGAGCGACGAGGCGCGGAAGCGCCTTCGCCTGCTCGATCCAGTCGGTCACCTCGGCCGCGCCTGGCACCTGGCGAACGAGGCTGCGCGCCTCGTTCGTCTCGGCGAGCGCCGTGACAAGGTTCTCCACATTGCGTTGGGCGAGCTCGGGCGCGGAGTCCACCCCGGCTGCCTCGAGCAGCTCGGCGAACTCGGGGCCGACCCCGACGACCCGCATCAGGTCGGCGTGGTTGACCCAGCGGAGCACGCGTACGGCGTCGATGCCGGTCTGCTCGACAAGGGCGGCTCGGCCTTCGGGCGTCGTGCCCGTCTCGAGTAGCGCCTCGATTGTCGGGACGCCGGCTGCCCGCAACTTGTCCGCGTAGGCCGGGCCGATGCCCTCGATCTCCTCGATCTCGCCTGTCCTCACTGCTACAGGCTCCTCGGCGACCGGTTCGTCGGCACCGGCCACGGCAGCCTCCTCGGAAGCAGCCTCTGCCGCAGCAGCGGCCTCCGCTGCGGCGGCCTTGGCAGCGAAGTCCTTCTCCGACACCTTGCTCTGGCCGGCGGCGATGCCGTCGGCGAGCGCGCGCACGATGAGCGAGCAGGAGCGGATCGCGTCGTCGTTCCCGGGAATCACAAACTGTGCCTCGTCGGGGTCGCAATTCGTATCGACGATCGCGATCACCGGCAGGTGCAGGCGCTGTGCCTCACGAACGGCGAGAGCCTCCTTCTTCAGATCGACGATGAAGATCGCGTCAGGCTGGCGCTTCATGTCCGCGACGCCACCGAGATTGGCCTCGAGCTTCTCGAGTTCCGCCTCCATCGTGATCCGCTCTTTCGCCGGCAGGAGGGCGAGCTGCCCATCGTTCTTCAGGCGCCGAAGGTCGTGAAGGTATGCGATCCGGTCAGAGATCGTGCGCCAGTTGGTGAGCAGGCCGCCGAGCCAGCGGTTCGCTACGAACGGCATGCCGACGCGCGTCGCCTCGTCGCGGACGGCATCCTGAGCCTGCTTCTTCGTGCCGACGAACAGGATCGTGCCACCGCGTTCGGCGATATTTCGGGCGAAGTCGTACGCATCTTCGACGAGCTGCTGCGTCTGCTGCAAATCGATGATGTAGATGCCGCCGCGCTCGGTGAAGATGAATCGTTTCATCTTCGGATTCCAACGGCGTGTCTGGTGGCCGAAGTGAACTCCAGCCTCCAGTAGCTCCTTCATGGAGACGACTGCCAACGGGACCAGCCCCTTTCAGTGTGGTTTCGGATGCGCTGCTCCGGCGGGCCGGGACGGAACCGGGCTCCGATCTCGGAGCCGCGGCACCACCGCCCGGGCGCTGATCGCCGGGTTGATGGAACGTGAGGGGCCAATGGTACCCGACACCTGGCTCCTTCCCCAGGAAGCTCCTTCCCCGGTCGCCTCGGCTGCGGCCTGCCGATCGCATTCACCCGGGGGAAGGAGCTAGCGGCGGGCCAGGGCGAGCGCCACGCTCAGATCTTCCGGAAGCTCGGACGAGATGTCGATCTCGGCCTGGGTCAGCGGGTGTGTGAAGACGAGTCGGCGGGCATGGAGGAACTGGCGGTCGAGCTCGAGATCGCCTGCCACGCCGTACGTGGGGTCGCCGCTGACCGGCAACCCGATCGCCTCCAGATGGACGCGGATCTGATGCGTCCGCCCCGTCTCGAGCCGCACGTCGAGGAGCGCATGATCGCGCATCGTCTCTCGTACCTCGAACCACGTGACCGCCTCTCGCGGCGTCGGCGTGTCGAGCGAATGGCGTGTGCGATCGCGTCGGTCACGGCCGATCGGGGCCTCGATCCGCCCCGACCCTGACTGTGGCGTGCCACGCACGAGTGCGGCGTATGTGCGCTCGACCTCGCGGGAGCGGATCATCTCCTGGAGCAGCACGTACGACTCGTTCGAGCGCGCCACGACGAGCAGCCCGGAGGTGTCGCGGTCGAGGCGGTGGACGATCCCCGGCCGGTCGTCGTCCTCTCCCCCCTCGGCCCCGTGCTCCAGCAGTCCCTGCACCAGTGTGCCCGTCCGCGTCGACCCGGCAGGATGAACGACGAGCCCGGCGGGCTTGTCGACGACGAGCAAGTGCTGGTCCTCCCAGACGATCGGAATATCGATCGTCTCGGCTCGCAAAGGCATTGCGTCGGGAATCTCCGCTGTGATCTCTTCCCCACCCTCCAACCGGAAGCTCTTCGCCCGGCGCTCGCCGTCGACGAGAACGGCGCCCGCGGCAATCAGGCGCTCGGCGAGCGCCCGCGATTCGAGCTCGGGCCGCTCGGCGAGCACGCGATCGAGCCGCGAGCCCGCCTGATCGTCAGGAACGTGAAAGAGGAGCGGTGCCAACGCGTGGGCTCGTCCGGTCGGCCGCAACGAACGAGGCGAAGAGCAGCCCGACGCCGACGACGATGAAGGTGTCGGCGAGGTTGAACGCCGGCCAGTAGGCGAAGTCGAGAAAGTCCGTGACATGCCCGAGTCGCACGCGGTCGATCAGGTTCGCGATGCTCCCACCGATCACGAGGCCGAGCGAGATGGGAAGCAGCGAGTGGCGCTGAGCCGTTCGGCCGAAGAACACGAGCATTGCGGCGACCGCCGTCGCGGTGAGCAGGATCACGGCCGTCGTCGAGTCGGCGAAGAGGCCGAAGGCGATGCCGGAGTTCTGCACGTGGTGGATGCTGAACGGGCCGATCGAGGCGACGGCGTCGCCGAGCGGCAGGCGTGCGGAGACAATCGACTTCGTCAGCTGGTCGGCGGCGATCGCAGTCCCCGCGATCACGGCCAGAGCCACCCATTGAGACACGCCGGCGCCGCGGCTGAGCTCCGCGCTCGAGATCGGCTGCAGGGCATTCGTTGACGAGCCCACACGAATGTCGATCCGCCGCGGCGGATCGGTGCGGGCGGGTTCGCTCAACCCTGTTCCTGGCGGCGCTTGTCGTCCAGGCACAGGATGGCGTACGGAACGGCCGCGAGCCGCTCAGCTGGGATCACGGCGCCGCACACGGCGCACGTCCCGTAGGTTCCAGCCTCGATGCGCAACAGCGCCTCGTCGATCTCGGCGACAACGGTTTCGGCGTTCGCACCGAGCGACTGATCGACCTCTCGGTCGACGAGATCGGATGCGTGGTCGGCGATGTGCTGATCGCCCGCGGCGGAGTTGATCTCGCCCTCGCCCTCGTCGTCCGCCGCCAGTTCTGCTGCGGCGCGCAGGATGCGCTCGCGCAGTTGCAGTAATTCCGCACGTCGAAGCGCAAGGTCGATTGTCATGGTGTTCCTCCCTGGGCGGCGGTCAGGCGCCGCTCCACCTCCTCGTGGGTGAGCCCGACGAGCTCGACAACCTTATCGCGAGAGGTAGCTCCACTCACGATCCGGACGTCGGGACGTCGAAGGTCGAGTGATGCGGCGAGCAGCTCTACAACCGATGCATTCGCGCGCCCTCGCTCCGGAGCTGCGGTGACGCGAAGCTTCCAGGCATCGCCATGACGTCCGACAACGGCCGAGCGGCCGGCGCCGGGTGAGACCCGAAGGTGGAGGCGAGTTGGGCGGGGCTCCATCGCCCCAGAGGATAGACGCGACTACTGGTTTCGGGTCGAAGGCTTCGGGATGGAACATTACCCGGCTAGCTTCCGCATCCCTTCGGATTCCTCCCTCGGCCGCGGCAACGCAACCGGAAGCGACGGGGTGACTCTGGCCTGTGCCGTCCATCCGGGAACGTCGTTCGCAGCGCCGTCGGGTGTGTCTGCAGTACCCCCCGCTTCGCTGGCATCTACCGCATCTACGGGTGTCTCGTCGACGACGGCAAGCGCCGAGCGGAGCAGCGCCTGGACGCGCCGCACGTCTCCCATCAGCTGCTCCTTCTCGGTGATCGCGTCGCGCAGCACCTTCCGGGCCTCGGCGTTGGCCTCGGTCACGATCACGTCGGACTCGCGGCGGGCACTCTCTTTCAAGTCCTGCGAGGCACGCTCGGCCGAGACGAGCGTGGAGCGGAGCAGGCCCTCGAGCTCGACATGGCGCGTCACTTCGGTCTCGAGCTCCTCGACCCGTTCGACCAGCTGCGAGCGCTCGCGCCAGACCGTTTCGAAGCTGTCGGCGATGTCGTCCATCATCCGGTGGACGGCGCTCTTGCGGTATCCGAAAAGGCCACGCTTGAGCTCGATGTGGCGGATCTCTACAGGTGTGAGCGGCATGACGACTCCCTTTTTCTTTTAGAGCAGGCGCCCGATCAGACCGTCCAGCACGCGCTGGACGACAACGAGCGTGATCACAGCGACGATCGGAGACAGGTCGAGCGGGCCGAGCGACGGCAACACACGGCGAAAGAGGCGGATGTAGGGCTCGCAGACGTCGTCGAGGAACCGCTGTAACCGGTGGAGTGCATAGGGCATTCGGATCCACGACGTGAGGACATACGCGAGGATCAGGAGGATATAGACGTTGAAGAACACCGAGACGAACTGCTGCAAGGACGAGGCCGTGCTGGCGAGCACGAGGAAAGTGTCGGCGGAGCCCACACGCGAGCTTTCGTCGCTCGCGGGTGGATCCCTGCGGGCCGTTGCTGGGGAGGGTCACGGCAAGCGCTTGTTCTTCACGCTTGACGCCAGGCTGAAGCCTGGCGTCCCGGGCCCGAGAGCCCGGCCCTACGCTTGGTTGAAGAAACCGCCCTTGTCCAGCATGCGCGCCCGCTCCTCGGCCGACACCTCGACGTTGCGCGGGGTCAGCAGGAAGACCTTGTCGGCAACGCGCTGCATGCTGCCGTTCAGTGCGTAGGTGAGGCCGCTCGCGAAGTCGATCAGCCGTTTCGAGAGCTCGTTGTCGGCGCTCTGAAGGTTCAGGATCACCGGTACCGAGTCCTTGAATTTGTCGGCGATCTGCTGGGCGTCGTTGAAGCTGCGTGGGAGGACGAGGTGCACGCTCGCCTTGCCCGTGTCTGCCGATCGCAACCGTGTCGGGCGGGACGATCGTGACGACGACGCAACCGCGGCGGGTGCCGCCTCGACGCTCGAACTGTCGTCCGTCCAGCCGTCGGGCTCGCGGCGCCGTGGCAACCGCCGGACGTTCTGTCGTGTCGAGCGCGACCGGTACTCGCGGTCGAGCTCCTCCTGGGTCTCGAGGCCGTCCTCGTCCCACTCCTCGTCCTCGGCGATCCCGAAGTAGACGAGCGTGCGGTTCCAGACGTCGGAGAAGCCCATGACGGGCCGATGGTAGCCCAGTCGTCGGACTTCAGCCGCGGAAGAGCGTGCTGCCGACGCGGATCAACGTCGCACCCTCCTCCACCGCAACACGCCAATCCTGCGACGTGCCCATCGAGAGCTGTGATAGGTGGTGCTCTCGCCCGAGCTTTGCGAGACGGTGGAAGGTGGGTCGGCTGGACTCCGGATCGTCTGCGAACGGCGGCATCGTCATCAAGCCGCAGATCAGGGGATAGCGCTTCAGGTATCCCTCGATCTCGCTCTCACCGACTCCGCTCTTCGACGCCTCGCCGGTGAGATTCACCTCGAGGAGCGAGGGGATGGTCAGCCGACGGGCCGTCGAGTCGGTGTCGACGGCGTGGACGAGATCGCAGATCTCGTTGACGACGCGCGCCTTGTTCGACTGGAGGGCACCGATGAAATGCCACCGGAACCGGTCGCCGTAGAGCTCGTGCTTTCGTTGCATGTCCTGCACCCGGTTCTCACCGACGGTCTCGATGCCCGCCTCGGCCAGCACGCTCATGTCTTTCGCGGAGACGTACTTCGTGGCGGCGACGACGGTGACTCCGCTACCCGCCTCGGCACAGACGGCCTCATAGGCCTCGCGGATCGAGTCTGCGTTCACGGGAGCTCCCGGGTAGCCCGGTCGAGCAACCACGCGCGTTCATTGCGCGCCGGGTCGTCGACGACCTCGTCGAGGAGCGTTTGCAGCGCATGCCCGAGCTCGGGGCCCTCACGGAAACCGACCGTCAGGAGGTCGTCCCCGGTCACAGCGAGGTCTGCGATCCGGTGTGGCTGTGAACGTTCCTCTGCGACCAGTCTCTCGAGGCCCGCGAGCGCCTCGACGTCGTGCTCAGGCACCAGCTTTGCACCGAGGTCGGCCGCCTTGTGGCTGATCAGGTCGGACGCGAGCTCGTCGCCATGCTCTGCGAGAAAGCGGCGCGCAGCGAGGCCGTCGATCGCGCCGTCGAGTCGGAAGGCGTGGCCGGCGACGATGCGGACGACGTCTTGCCGGACGCGCGTCGGATAGCGGAGCCGCTTCAGGATGTGATCGGCAAGCCGTGCCCCGACGGCGGCGTGACTCACGCCGTCGGCGTCGGCCTCCGGCTTGCCGAGATCGTGTAGCAGGCACGCGAGCCGCACAGCGAGCGGGGCATCGGCGTCGGCAGCGTTCTGCACAACGGCGAAGATGTGCTCCTCGAGCGGCAGCGGCTGCCTCTCCGATGCAAGCGAGTAGCCGATCACGGCAGAGAACTCCGGGATCATCTGGATCAGGACGCCTGTGTCACGAGCGAGAAGCAGCGCCCGCTCCGGTGCGCGCCCGCGCAGGAGCTTCGAGAGCTCCCCCATCCCATCGGCCTTGATTCCGCCGCCGATCCTCTCGGCCGAGACGTGGGCGAGTCCCGATGCACCTGACCGCATCTGGGCAACGGTCTCCGGTGCGAGCTCGAAGTCGAGCTGCGACACGAACCGCAGCGCACGTACGAGGCGGAGAGGATCATCTTCGAAGCTCGTCGGGCAAACGGTGCGGAGTTCGCGTCGCGCGAGGTCGGCAACGCCGCCGAACGGGTCGATGAGGTCGCCGCCGTCGAGACGGATCGCCATCGCGTTGATCGTGAAGTCTCGGCGAGCCATGTCCTCCTGGAGCTCGATCGAGGCGTCGCTGACGATTGCGAAGTCGCGGTGGCCCGGGCCCGTCGAGCGCTCGGCGCGCGGCGGTGTCAGTTCGATGCCGGCCGGGGCGAGTGCCCGAATTGCGCGATCGCGAGGAAAAAACCGCACGCCGACGAGCTGCCCGTGAACCTCCATGTCCTCGACCTGGCCGTGCGGCTCGAGGAGCTCACGGAGCCCTGCCTGGTCGACGCCCGGGACGAGAAAGTCCTCGTCGGCGTGCGGCAGTTCGAGCAACTCGTCCCGGACGGCGCCGCCAACGACGTAGGCGTCGATGCCGAGCGAGCGGATGTAGGAGCGGATTGCGGTTGGCACAACGGGATTCTGCCCACCGGCGGGCGGTTGGGGGGACGACGGGCGACGCTACGCATCGCCCCTACAGGTGGGCTATAGCCTCGATTTCGACGAGGGCACCCGACGGCAGCTTCGCGACCTCGAAGGTGGAGCGAGCCGGGGGGCGCTCGCCGGCGTGGCGGGCGTACACCTCGTTCATGGCCGCGAAATCGCCCAGATCCTGGAGGAACACGGTCGTCTTGACGAGATTCGCGAGTGAGGTTCCGGCCTCCTCGAGGATGGCCGTCAGGTTCCGGAGCGCCTGCTCGGTCTGCGTGGCGACATCTCCCTCGACAGCCGTATCCCCGGGTTTCAAACCGAGCTGACCGGCAACGAACACGAGATCCCCGACGCGGATCGCCTGGCTGTAGGGCGCACCCTGGAACGGGGCAGGCGCCTTGTCGGTGCGGATGACGGTCTTCTCCACGGAGTTCCTCCTAGTGAGTGGTCGCGTCGGCGAGTGCGACGCCTAGCGCCTTGAAGATGGCTTCGAGCACATGATCCGTGTTCTCGCCTTCGATCAGCCGCACATGCAGCGTCAGCGCCGCCGTATCGGCGAGCGAGGCGAGGAAGCGAGCTGCGATGTCGGTGCCAAGACCGCCTGCACCTGTGAGGTCGGCATTCGAGGCCACGAGAGCCGTGCCGGAGGCTTCGACGGCCACCATGGCGAGCGCCTCGGCCGACAGCATCACTCCGCTGCCGTGCGCGCCCGGGCGGAGCAGCGGAGCGACGGCGCGCCCGATGGCGGCTCCGGCAGCATCTACCTCGGCGACCGGCTCGTCGGGTTCGATCTCGAGCGCGAGGTCGAACCGGCCGGCGGTCGCAAGCTCGGTGAGCAGGTGATCGAGTAGCGGCACGCCCGTTGCGACGTTCGCCTGGCCACTCCCCGGTGCGAGCCGGGCGCCGCTCACAGCTCGCCGCGTTCGATATCGGCGCCGAGCTCGCGCAGGCGCTCGTCGATCCGCTCGTAACCGCGGTCGATCTGCCGGATGTTGCCGATGCTCGACTCACCGTCTGCACACAGTGCGGCGATCACCATCGCCATGCCGGCGCGGATGTCGGGGCTTTCGAGACGCTGCCCGACAAGCTGGGCGGGGCCGGTGACGACCGCGCGGTGCGGATCGCAGAGGATGATGCGTGCGCCCATCGAGACGAGCTTGTCGACGAAGAACAGTCGGCTCTCGAACATCTTCTCGAACACGAGCACCGTGCCTGTCGCCTGGGTGGCAGCGACGACGGCGATCGAGGTGAGGTCGGCAGGAAAGGCGGGCCAGATGCCGCTTTCGATCTTCGGAATCTGGCCACCGAGATCGTCGACAACACCCAGCTTCTGGCCGGGCCGTACGCGCAGGGTCGACTCCCCCACTTCGAGTTCGACCCCGAGCTTCCGGAATGCCGGCACGATCGAGATGAGATCGTCGGGCTCGACGTCCTCGATCGTCAGATCCCCTCCCGTCACCGCTGCGAGAACCGCGAAGCTTGCGGCCTCGATGTGCTCGGGCCCGATGCGATAGGCCCCGCCGCCGAGCCGGTCGACTCCCTGAATCCGAAGGACATTCGAGCCGATGCCGCCTATCTCGGCCCCAAGAGCGACGAGAAAGCGACAGAGGTCCTGGATGTGAGGCTCGCAGGCAGCGTGGCCAACGATCGTCTCGCCCTCGGCAAGCACGGCCGCCATGATTGCGTTCTCGGTGCCCATCACCGATGCCTCGTCGAGGTACATGCGTTTGCCGACGAGGCGCTCGGCGCGGAGGTCGTAGGCGCCGTTCATCTCCATCTCGACACCGAGCTCGGCGAACGCGTGAATGTGTGTGTCGAGGCGTCTGCGCCCGATCACGTCGCCTCCCGGATGCGGTACGACCGCGCGACCGAAGCGTGCGAGCAGTGGGCCCGCGAGCAGGAACGAGGCGCGAATCTCGCGGCACAGATCCGGGTCGAGCTCGGTCTTCGAGACACCGGAACTGTCGACGCGTACCTCGTTCGGCCCCGTCCAGGTGGCGTCGGCGCCGAGATCGACGAGCAGCTCGACCATCACCTCGACATCGCGGATCCGGGGCACGTTCGAGAGCCGCACCTCCTCCGAGGCGAGCACGGTCGCGGCGAGAATCGGCAAGGCGCCGTTCTTGTTCCCGGACGCACGGATCGTGCCGGAGAGCGGGCGACCACCCTGGATGACGAACGACTGCATGAGGCGGGCGCTATCGTACCCGTGCCGTGGACGTAACCCGTGACAACGCCTGGGCGACCCTGACCCGGTACACGACGAGCGAGTCGCTCCTCCGTCATGCGTTGGCTGTCGAGGCATCGACCCGCTGGTACGCCCGCCACCTCGGCGAGGACGAGGAGCTGTGGGGCTGTACGGCGCTGCTCCACGACTTCGACTACCAGATCCACCCCACCCTCGACAAGCATCCGCAGGACGGAGCTCCGATCCTGCGCGACGAGGGCTATCCCGAGATCGTGATCGAGGCTGTCCTGTCGCACGCCGAGCATCTAGCGATCCCCCGCGACACGCCCCTCATGCGGACACTCTTTGCCTGCGACGAGCTGTCTGGGTTCGTGCATGCGTGCGGTCTCGTGCGACCGACCGGCCTCGAGGGGCTGGAGCCGAAGTCGGTGCGGAAGAAGCTGAAGCAGCCGTCGTTTGCCGCCGGTGTGCACCGGGACGAGGTCTACGCGGGCGCGGA
>JANOUB010000379.1:0-4181 GCA_031416615.1 Thermoleophilia bacterium | reverse complement strand
CGCTCGCCCTCCCGGGGTGCCAGGAACGCCTCGATCGCCTCGAGCTCGGCGTCGCGGCCGACGAGCTCCGGCTGAAGGATCCGCATTGCTGAGAGTCTCGACACTCGCCGGCGCCCTGTCAATCGGTACGCGGCCACGGGCCGAGCCACCGCGTCGGCTCGCCGGACCGGGCGCCTAGGCGCCCTCGCCCGCGATCTCGCGCAGCTGCCGCCGCACGAACAGGATCCGCTGGATCACGGTGATCCAAGCCATCGCAGCGAGACTGTAGATCGGCCACTGGAGCCAGCCCCACGGGGCGATGCCGAGCCCAACGGAGATCAGCACCACGCGCTCGACGCGCGAGCCGAAGCCGACGTCGCCTCGCAGTCCGAGCGCCTCGGCCTTGGCTCGCGTGTACGAGACGAGGAACGATCCGATTACCGCTGCGAACGCCGCAACGAGCGCGACGTCGTTGCCCTCGCGTGCGAACACGAGCCCGATCGCCGCGAGCATCGCTGCCTCACCGAGCCGGTCGAAGGTCGAGTCGAGAAATGCGCCGAACACCGTCCCTTTGCTCGCGGCGCGGGCGAGGGCGCCGTCGAGGATGTCGGCGATGGAGCCGACGATGAAGAGGATGCCGCCGACCCAGAAGTAGAGCTTCTGGTTGCGCTCTTCGAACCCGACGAGCACCGCGCCGGCAAGGCAGAGTGTGACACCGGCCAGCGTCAACATGTCGGGCGTCAATTTCGTCTTCGCAACGCCCTTCATCGAGCGCTGCAGGATCTGCCGAGCGGCCTGCGTGTACTCCTGCTTGACCCGGTCGAGCTCGCTGACGCGGGCTCCGCCGTCCTCGCCTTCGCTCACGAAGCCACAGTTGGGCGCCAGCGCGAGAGCAGCGTCCGCCGAAACAGGACGGCGCCCGCCAGCAGGGCGATCGCGACGCCCGCGACGACGTCCAGCCAGTAGTGGTTGCCGGTTCCCATGACCGAGAACCAGACCCAGGCCGGCCACAGCAGCCAGAGCACGCGTACGGGCCAGGCACGGCAGACGCCGAACATGACAACGCCCACGATGAAGGCGTCCATCGAGTGGAGGCTCGGCATCGCGGCGTAGGGGTTGGCCGTGAGGGCGACGATCCCCGACTCGTGCGTGACGCCGGAATACTGCGCCAGCGTGTCGACGAAGCCCCATTCCGGGAACATCCGCGGCGGCGCCGTCGGGATGAGGACGTAACAGACGAGACCGACCAGGTTCGCCGCGATCAGCCAGTTGCGGAAGCCCGCAAACCGCTCGTGGTGCTTGAAATAGACCCAGAGGAGCGCGAGCCCGACCACGGCGAACTGGGAGAGCCAGTAGGTGTACGTCGTCGCCTTGATCAGGAATGCGGAGGACTCGACAAGCCGCTGGAGTGCGGGCTCGAACAGCGTTCCCATCCATTCCTCGATCCGGATCACATGGAGCCCGTTCCAGAACGCCGCCCCGACATCACGATCCGCGACTCCGCGGACGAGCTGGTAGAGGACGTAAAAGCCGAGCCAGAAGGCCAACTGGGCTGCGAGATGGATCCAGCCGCGCGGCAGCCGCCGGCTCACCGTTTGGGTGTAGCTCGTCACGAGGTCTCGGATTCTAACGGGGATCGCTGAGTACACGGAGCGGCGTCGTCGAGTGTGAGAAGATACGCCCAATCGCCCCCAAGAAAAGGAGGAGACAAGTGGCCGTATTCACGATCCAGCGCAACGACGAGCTCGAGCGTGCCTACGACATCTGGGTCCTCGTACGGAAGTCGCTGGGCCTCGCCGCGTTCGGGATCAACATCGTCGAGTTGCCGGCTGGCGGCTCGATCCCGGAGCATCACGAGATTGATCGCGCGCAGGAGGAGGTCTTCTACGTGATCGAGGGCTCGCCGACGATGACGATCGACGGCGTCGATCACCGGCTGGAACCAGGAACCTTCGTGCGGCTCGACCCCGAGCCGGTGCGCAGGGTCCGAAACGACAGTGACGGCACCGCGCGCGTGATGATCATCTCGGCCCCGACCTCCAGCGGCTATGAGCCGATGGGCTGGGCGTAGACGCATTCTTCGCCGTGACGGCCGAGGCACCGGTTCGCGGGCTGGGCGGCGCCTCGACCCTGCCGGCGACAGGCGCCGGCAGGCGTCCGCCCCTTCGTGTCGCGCCTCGATCCGGGCTAGCCGCCGATGTAGGACATCTCGACGCGCGGCAGGTCGGCCGTCCGGGACGAGCGCTCCTCCGAGTAGCGGTCGGTGCGCCGGCTCCAGATGCGGCCAATCGTCTCGTGGAGTTCTGCGTCGTCGGCGCCGCCTCGCACGAGTGCCCGGAGGTCGTGCCCGGTGGTCGCGAACAGGCACGTGTAGAGGCGCCCCTCGGCCGAGATGCGCGAACGGGTGCAGTCGCCGCAGAAAGGCTGCGTGACAGACGCGATGACGCCGATCTCGCCACTGCCGTCGCGGTAGCGCCACCGTCGCGCGACCTCACCGCGGTAGTTCTCCTCCGCGGGTTCGAGCGGCAGGTCGGCATCGATCAGAGCGACGATCTCGGCGGCCGGGACGACGTCGTCCAGCCGCCATCCGTTCGTCGCCCCGACATCCATGTACTCGATGAAGCGCAGGATGTGACCGCTGCCGCGGAAGTGGCGGGCGAGTGCGACGACCTGGTCGTCGTTGACACCGCGTTTGACGACGGCGTTCACCTTCACCTTCAGGCCTGCGGCGGCTGCGGCGGTGATCCCGTCGAGCACGCGGCTGACGGGGAACCCGACGTCGTTCATGGCGCGGAACGTCGCGTCGTCGAGCGAGTCGAGGCTCACTGTGACCCGCTGGAGCCCGGCGGCAGCAAGCACCTCGGCCTTCTGGGGTAGGAGCGCGCCGTTCGTGGTCAGTGCCACATCGAGGCCGCCGAGACCGATGAGCCGTCCGACGAGTACCTCGAGGTCACGCCGCAACAGCGGCTCGCCGCCCGTGATCCGGATCTTCTCTACCCCGTGTGCGACGAAGGCGCGCGCGACTCGTTCGATCTCCTCGAACGAGAGCAGTTCCTTGCGGTCCATGAACCGGTAGCCGCGGCCGAACACCTCTTTCGGCATGCAGTAGACGCAACGGAAGTTGCACCGGTCCGTAACCGAGATCCTCAGGTCGCGGACAGGCCTGCCCAGGGTGTCGAGTTTCGCGTCGATTGTCGTGTCGGTCGTGCTCATCTCGCGACTCAGCGTACCCCGCTCCCGTGGGGTCATGTCGCCGGCCTCATGAAACCTCTGCGACGATCCGGGCTAGCCTGCGCGGATGGTCCGGCCGCGCCTGTCCCCCATGCTCGCGCTCGTCGGTGTGACCGCGATCTGGGGCTACACCTTCGTTCCGGTGCAGGAGGCGGTGGCGATCTATCCACTGTTTGCGTTCCTCGCCGTGCGATTTGGGATCTCCACTCTTGTGCTCGCTCCTTTCGCCTGGCGCTCGCTCCGGGTGCTCCCGCGCCGCGGGCTCGCCGCCGGTGCAGGTGCCGGCGTGCTCCTCGCAACCGCCTATGGCTTGCAGACGGCTGGGCTGGAACTGACGACGGTGTCCAGCACCGGCTTCATCACCGGGCTGTACGTGGTTCTGACGCCGGTGATCGCGCTCGCTCTGTTCCGCACGCCGGTCGCCGCTGTCGCCTGGGTGGGCGTGGCGCTCGCCGTCGCCGGCTTGTTGTTGCTGAACGGCGTGCCGGGTGGGTCGACCGTCGGCAACGCGCTCGTGCTCGGCAACGCCGTTGCCCAGTCGTTCCAGATCGTCGCCATGGAGCGCTTTGCCCCCCGCTACGACGCTCGCGCGCTCACATTCCTGCAAATGGCCGTGTCGTGTGCCGGCTTCACCGTGATCGCGCTGTCCCGTGGGGAGCTCTCGATGCCGCATGGCGGCACTGTCTGGTTCGCCCTCGTCGTCACGGGCGTGTTCGCCGGGGCGCTCGGATATCTCGTCGCCACGTGGGTGCAGTCCCGTGCCACAGCCGCACGCGTAGCTCTCGTGTTCGTGCTCGAGGCGCCCTTCGCGGCGCTGTTCGGCGTCCTGCTCCTGTCAGAGCGGCTCGGCTTCCTGGGATGGGCGGGCTGCGCGGTGATGCTCGCCGGCATCGTGCTCGCTGAGCCGGCCGCGGCGACGACGCTGCGCCGTCTCGCCCGACGGCCCGGGCCCGTCTGATGGACGCCGTCGT
>JANOUB010000378.1:0-1502 GCA_031416615.1 Thermoleophilia bacterium | reverse complement strand
GGCGCCGCGGACGGTGAACACGCCGCGGTCGTCCTCGCGCCGCGGTGGGATCGCGATCGTGCGCCGGCCCGAGAGGAACTCCCCGGTGACCGAGCCCTCCGTGCGCATCACCTGCTCCGCCGTGCCCTCGGCGACGACGTGACCGCCGTGCTCGCCGGCACCGGGGCCCATATCGACCACCCAGTCGGCGACACGCATCATTTGCTCGTCGTGCTCAACGACGAGCACCGTGTTCCCGAGCTGCTTCAGCCGCTGCAACGTCGCGATCAGGCGGTCGTTGTCACGCTGGTGGAGGCCGATCGACGGCTCATCGAGGATGTAGAGGACGCCCACGAGCTGCGAGCCGATCTGCGTCGCGAGCCGCAGCCGCTGCGCCTCGCCGCCCGACAGTGTCTTCGCAGCGCGGTCGAGCTGGAGGTAGCCGACACCGACATCCGAGAGGAACGTGAGCCGCTCGCGGATCTCCTTCACGATTCGGTGCCCGATCAGCTCCTCGGTGGGCGTGAGCTCGAGCTCGTCGAGGAACCGCAACGCGCCGGCGACGGACAGGCGCGTGAACTCGTTGATCGATCGCCCACCAACAGTCACCGCCAGAACCGCCGGCTTGAGGCGGGCGCCGTTGCAGTCCGGGCACGGCCGGAAGCTCATGTACTCCTCGATCCGCTCGCGCTGCTGGGCCGACTCCGTCTCCCGGTAACGCCGCTCGAGGTTGCGCAGGATGCCCTCGAACGCCATCGCGTACTGGCGCTTGCGACCCATCCGGTTCTTGTACTGGACGAGGATGCGGTCGCCGTTCGTGCCATAGAGGAACCAGCCCTGCTGCTCGTCGGTGAGGTCGCGCCAGGGGAGGTCGGTATCGATCTCGTAGCGGTCGGAGATCGCCTGGATCACACCCTCGTAGAAGCTCGAGCTACCGACTGACCACGGCACGAGGGCACCGTCTGCGACCGAGACGGACGTGTCGGGAACAAGCATGTCCGGATCGATCTCGAGCTGGGACCCGAGTCCCGTGCAGCGCGGGCAGGCGCCGTGGGGCGCGTTGAAGGAGAAGATGCGTGGCTCGAGCTCGGGCAACGAGACGCCGTGCTCGGGGCAGGCGAAGTTCTCCGAGTACAGGTGGCTCTCGCCGTCCACCACATCGACGCCGACCAGCCCCTCGGCGAGCGAGGTGGCCGTTTCGACCGACTGGGTCAGGCGCTGCCGGAGGTCGGGTTTGAGCACGAGCCGGTCGACGACGACCTCGATCGTGTGCTTGAACTTCTTGTCGAGGACGATCTCCTCCTCGAGCAGCCGCTGCTCGCCGTCGACCTTGACGCGGGTGAAGCCGTCGCGGCGGAGCTCCTCGAGCACGTCACGGAACTCGCCCTTGCGGTCGCGCACGATCGGCGCGTTGACGGTGAAGCGCGTCCCCTCGGGGAGAGCGAGGATCTGCTCGACGATCTGATCGAGGCTCTGCCCCGCGATCGGGCGCCCGCAGACCGGGCAGTGCGGCCGCCCCACCC
>JANOUB010000377.1:0-4183 GCA_031416615.1 Thermoleophilia bacterium | reverse complement strand
AGAGCACGAGCACCGCCCCGACGCCTCGCTCGTCCATCTTCCGCACCGCGTCGGTGAGCGGTGTAGTCGCCTCGACCGTGAGCAGGTCGGTGACCATGTGCTCGGAGACGAGGGGCATCGCCGCGGAGTCTACGAGGTTCTAGCCCTGGTCGTGCATCTGGCGCGATCGCGGGGCGGGATGCACCGCCCGCTCCAGATGAATGATCAGGGCTAGGGACGAGCGCGCCTCCGGGTGGCATTGGCTGTCTCGCCAAAGCGGCCCAGATGCGTGAAGCCCCAGCTCCTCGAGCGGTGCGACGCCGAGCCCCGTATTCGTCGCGCTGTCGGCGGCCTCGACCTCGGCAGCGCGACCTCGATCGCGTCGATAGAGTCGCCGCATCGGGAATTCGCCGCGCTCTCGGGCGCGGCGAGGAGATCGGAGGTGCTCGTGAATGGTCTCGAAGGCAGGGTAGTCGCCGTCACCGGCGGTTCCACGCTCATCGGCCAGGGGGTCGTGCGGGAGCTGCACGGCAGGGGTGCCTGCGTCGCCGTGGCCGACATCGACGCGGCCCCCGGCGAGGATCTCGCAGCCGAGCTCGGCGATCGACTGTTGTTTCTCCGCACGGACATCACGAACGACGGGGAGATCGCCGCCTTCGTCGAGGCCGTCGTGCGGCGCTTCGGGGGCATCGACGGGCTCGTCAACCTCGCCTGCACCTACCTCGACGAGGGTTTCGCCTCCCCGCGTGCGGACTGGCTCCAGGCGCTCGACGTCAACGTCGTCGGCGCCGTTGCGATGGCGCAGGCAGTCCATCCGCACATGAAGGCGCGCGGCGGCGCTGCAATCGTCAACTTCGGGTCGATCTCCGCCAAGGTGGCCCAACCGGGCCGCTGGCTCTACCCGGTCAGCAAGGCGGCGATCGTCCAGCTGACCCGGAACATGGCGATGGACCTCGCGGCCGACGGCATCCGGGTCAACAGCGTCTCGCCGGGCTGGACCTGGTCGAAGGTGATGGTCGAGCTGACGGGCGGCGACCGCGCGAAGACCGACCGCGTCGCCGCGCCCTACCACCTGCTCGGTCGCGTCGGCGACCCTGCCGAGGTCGCCCGGGTCGTCGCGTTCCTGCTCTCCGACGAGGCAAGCTTCGTCACCGGCGCCGACTGGGCTGTCGACGGCGGCTACTCGGCGATGGGCCCCGAAGGTGCGATACCCGCGATCCCCCGACTCATGGAATAGAGGAGGACAGGCATGGCCAAGATCACGATCATCGGCGGCGGCCAGTCCGGGCTCCAGCTCGCCATCGGCCTGCTGCAGAACGGCTACGACGTCACCGTCGTCTCCGACCGCACGCCCGAACAGATTCGCGACGGCCGCGTCTCGTCGAGCCAGTGCATGTTCGCGACCGCGCTCGACAACGAGCGTGCGCTCGGGATCGACTTCTGGGACGACACCTGCCCGCCCGTCGAAGGAATCGCGCTCGCCGTGCCGCATCCGGAGATCCCTGGCGCGAAGGCGATCGACTGGGGCGCCCGTCTCGACCGGGTCGCGCAGTCGGTCGACCAGCGCGTCAAGTTCCCGCGCTGGATGGAGCACTTCGCTGCGAGCGGCGGCGAGGTCGTCTTCCACGACGCGAGCGTCGACGACCTCGAGCGGTACGCAGCCGACAGCGACCTCGTCGTCGTTGCCGCCGGGAAGGGCGCGATAGCACAGTTCTTCGAGCGCGACGCCGAGCGGTCGCAGTTCGACCAGCCGATGCGGGCGCTCGCGCTCACGTACGTGACGGGGATGACGCCGCGGCCGGACTTCTCGGCGGTTTGCTTCAACATCATCCCGGGCGTGGGGGAGTATTTCGTCTTCCCAGCGCTGACCACCAGCGGGGACTGCGAGATCATGGTCTTCGAAGGCGTGCCCGGCGGGCCGATGGACTGCTGGGGCGACGTCACGACGCCGGCCGAGCATCTCGCGAAGTCGAAGTGGATCCTGGAGACGTTCATGCCGTGGGAAGCGGAGCGCTGCCGCGCGGTCGAGCTCACCGACGAACTGGGCATCCTCTCGGGGCGCTTCGCGCCGACTGTGCGCAAGCCGGTCGGCCTGCTCCCGTCGGGGCACCCCGTGCTCGGCATGGCGGACGCCGTGCTCCTCAACGACCCGCTTACCGGGCAGGGCTCGAACAACGCGTCGAAGGGTGCCGCGATCTACCTGCAGTCGATCCTCGACCGCGGTGAGGGGCCGTTCGACGCGATCTGGATGCAGGAGACGTTCGAGCGGCTGTGGTCATACGCAGAGAAGGTCGTCGGCTGGACGAACGCGCTGCTGCTACCGCCGCCGCCGCACGTATTGAACGTGCTCGGCGCCGCAGGGCAGTTCCCCGCCGTCGCCCACCGTTTCGCCAACGGCTTCGACAATCCGCCGGAGTACTACGATTGGTTCATGGATCCCGGAAAGGCCGAGGCATACCTCGCCGAGGTCGCGGCGTCGTAGCGGGCCTGGCCGGGGGCGACGAGTTGTGCCGAGAGTTGCGATCGTCGGAGCGGGGCAGGCGGGGACACAGCTCGCGCTGGGCCTGCTCGCCGCGGGATGCGAGGTCACACTCGTCTCCAACCGCCCGCCGGACGAGTTGGTGGCGGGACCGGTGCTCTCGAGCCAGTGCATGTTCGAGACCGCCCTCCAGATCGAGCGCAGTCTCGGGCTTGCAAGGTGGGACGCGGCATGCCCGCCGGTCGACGGCATCTCGTTCACGGTGTCGGACGGTGCGGGCGGCACGGCTGTCTCCTGGGCGGCGCGTCTCGATGCGCCCGCACAATCAGTCGATCAGCGGCTGAAGCTCTCCACCTGGGCGGGTGACTTCGAGCAGCGGGGCGGTCGGCTGCTGATCCACGAGGCCGAGGTGGGCGATCTCGAGCGTTACGCGAAAGGCCACGACCTCGTGGTCGTCGCCACCGGCAAGGGCGACCTCGGCCGTCTGTTCCCACGCGACCCCGAGAAATCACCGTTCGACCGCCCTCAGCGCGCGCTCGCCCTCACCTACGTGAACGGCATGAGGCCACGGCCGGAGTTCGCGGCGGTCTGCTTCAACTTGATTCCGGGCGTCGGGGAGTACTTCGTGTTCCCCGCTCTGACAATGGGCGGCTCGTGCGAGATCATGGTGTTCGAAGGTGTTCCCGGTGGTCCGATGGACTGCTGGGAGGACGTTCACTCCCCCGCCGAGCACCTCGCGCGATCGCTGTCCATACTCGAGGCGCATCTGCCCTGGGAGGCGGAACGTTGCCGGGGCGTCGAGTTGACCGACCTCAACGGCGTGCTGACGGGCCGGTTCGCCCCGACCGTGCGTCATCCCGTTGCCGTGCTCCCGGACGGGGAGCGCGTGCTCGGAATGGCCGACGCTGTCGTCCTCAACGACCCGATCACAGGTCAGGGGTCGAACAACGCCGCCAAGTGCGCGGACATCTACCTCGAGGCGATCCTCGAGCGCGGTGACGGGCCCTTCGACCCGGTGTGGATGCAGGAGACGTTCAACCGCTACTGGCGCGGTTACGCCCAGTGGGTGACGGGGTGGACGAACGCCCTGCTCGCTCCACCGAAGCTGCACGTGCTCGAACTGCTCGAAGCGGCCGAGGAGCTTCCTGCGCTTGCGGGTACGATCGCGAACGGGTTCGACGACCCGCGTGCCTTCTATCCGTGGTGGTTCGACGGCGCCGAGGCACAACGGCTGATCGACGAACGGCGACGGCAGGCAGAGCACGACCCCTTCGATCGGCGAGATCTGCGGCGCGCGCTCGGGCAGTTCGCAACGGGTGTGACGGTGATCACGACTCGGGCGGGCGACGGGCGCCGCGTCGGGCTGACGGCGAACTCGTTCACGTCGCTCTCGCTCGACCCGCCGCTCGTGCTCTGGTGCTTGGGCAAGGCGGCACCGAGCATGTCCGAGTTCGTCGAGTGCGACCATTTCGCGGTCAACGTGCTCGCCGCCGACCAGCACCACCTGTCACGTCAGTTCTCGACGCCCTCGATCGACAAGTTCGACGGTATCGAGGTCATCGACGGTGTCGGGGGCGTTCCGCTCCTCAACGGGGCGATCGCCCGCTTTACCTGCCGGCACGTGCGTCACCATGACGGCGGCGACCACGTGATCTTCATTGGTGAGGTGGAGCAGTACGAGGCGCTCGAGGGCGAGCCGCTTGTTTTCCACTCCGGCTTCTACCG
>JANOUB010000376.1:0-2013 GCA_031416615.1 Thermoleophilia bacterium | reverse complement strand
GACCTGCTTGATGCGCGGCAGCTGGTGCAGGAGCGCCTGACTCGGGCCGACATACTGCCGAACGTCTCGAAGCCACCGGTCATGCTTCAGCCCCTGTCGTCGACGAACCGGGTCATGATGGTGGGGCTCTCCTCGCGGGATGTCTCGCTCATCGACATGTCGGTGCTCGCCCGCTGGACCATCAGGCCACGGCTGCTCGGCGTGTCGGGCGTGGCGAACGTCGCGATCTGGGGTCAGCGCGAGTTCCAGATGCAGGTGCAGGTCCAGCCGGAGCGTCTGCGCGCGCGCGGCGTGTCGCTGGCCCAGGTCCTCCGGACCGCGGGGAACGCGCAGATCGTCTCGCCGCTGTCCTTCCTCGAGGCGTCGACGCCGGGCGGTGGCGGCTTCATCGAAAGCCCCAACCAGCGGCTCCATGTCCAGCACATCCTCCCCATCGCCCGGCCCGAGGGTCTGGCCCAGGTGCCGATCGAGGGCGTCGAGGCGGGCGGCTTGAAGCTCGGAGACGTGAGCAGGATCGTGACCGACCACCAGCCGCTCATCGGCGACGCCGTCATCAACGAAGGCCCCGGCCTGCTTTTGGTCGTGGAGAAGCTCCCCGGGGCGAACACGCTCGAGGTGTCGCGCAAGGTGGAGGAGGCGCTCGCCGGGTTGCAACCCGGCCTTGCCGGCATCGAGGTCGACTCGACCATCTTCCGCCCGGCGACCTTCATCGAGAAGGCGATCGACAACCTCACCCTCACTGCGATCATCGGCACCGTCCTCCTCGCCCTGGTCCTCGCAGCCTTCCTGCTCGCGTGGCGCGCCGTCGCCGTCGCCCTCGTGTCGATCGTGCTGTCGCTGGTGACCGCGGCGCTCGCGCTCCACCTGCTCGGCGAGTCGCTGAACTCGCTCGCCCTGGCCGGACTCGCCCTCGCCGTGGTCGTCGTCGTCGACGAGGTGGTGATCGGTGTCGAGAACACCTGGCGGCGTCTGCGCCAGGATCGCGAGGCCGGCGCCGAGCGGTCGATGGAGGCGACGGTGCTGGAGTCCGCACTCGAGGTGCGCGGCCCCCTCGTCTTCGCCACCCTGATAGTCCTCCTCAGCGTTACGCCGATCCTCTTCCTCGCCGGCCGCCCCGACGCCTTCTTCGAGCCACTCGTCCTCTCGTACCTGCTCGCCGTCGCGGCCGCGATGGTGGTCGCGCTCACCGTCACCCCAGCGCTGAGCCTGCTCCTACTGCAACGCGCGCCGCGCCAGCGCGGCGATTCGCCGGTCGGGCGGTGGCTCACGCCCCACTACGGCGCGTTGCTCTCCCGGCTCACGCGCGCGCCGGGCGCCGTTTTCGTCGCGGCAGGGGTGATCGCGCTGGGCGGGCTCGTCGCGATGACGGGGCTCGGGCAACCGTCGCTCCCGTCCTTCAAGGAGCGACAGCTCCTGGTCAGCATCGAGGGCGGGCCAGGCACATCGCGTCCTGAGATGAGCCGGATCTCCGCCCGGATCAGCCAGGAGCTGAACTCGATCAAGGGCGTCAGTAACGTCGGTGCCCACGTCGGGCGCGCCATCGGAGCCGACCAGATCGTCGGTATCAACTCCGGTGCGCTCTGGGTGACCATCGACGACGGCGCCGACTACGACGCGACCGTCCGCGCCGTGCGGGAGGCCGTCGATGGCTACCCCGGGCTGCGGCGTGAGGTGATGACCTACTCGGCGGAGACGATCCGCAACATCGCGACGATCGACGACGGGTCGGGGCGGAGCGTCGGCGGTGGCGTGATCGATGTGCTGACCGGAGCAGACGAGGCCCTCGTCGTGCGCATCTACGGCACCGATCTGGCGGTCCTCCGCCGGAAGGCGAACGAGGTGCGCCAGCTCGTGGCCGACGTCGACGGCGTCGTCGATCCGCAGGTGGAGGCGCAGGTCGACGAGCCGGCTTTCGAGATCGAGCCCGATCTCGCCGCGATCGGACGCGTCGGCATCAAGCCGGGCGACGTCCGCCGGGCCGACGCCACGCTCGTATCTGGCGTCGTGGTGGGC
>JANOUB010000375.1:0-1791 GCA_031416615.1 Thermoleophilia bacterium | reverse complement strand
CTTCCTTCCTGTCGCGATCCGCTACGACGGCTCGTCTTCGGTGGGCGGTCACGGCTACCAGGTGCACGTCGGGCCGATGTACTCGGACGCGCGCGGCTCCGTCAAGATCACCTCGAAGGATCCGCGCGTGCACCCCGCGCTGCGGTTCAACTACCTCTCGACCGAGCAGGACCGGCGCGAGTGGCTCGAGGCGGTGCACGCGGCCCGAACGATCCTGACCCAGCCTGCGTTCGAGCCGTTCAACGCGGGCGAGCTCTCACCGGGGCCGGCGGTCGAGACCGACGAGGAGATCCTCGACTGGGTCGCGAGGGACGCGGAGACCGCGCTGCATCCCTCCTGCACGTGCCGGCTCGGTGTGGATGAGATGTCGGTGATCGACCCGGAGACGATGCGGGTACACGGGGTGGACGGCCTGCGCGTCGTCGATGCCTCGGTGTTTCCCTACGTCACGAACGGGAACATCTACGCGCCCACGATGATGGTGGCCGAGAAGGCTGCCGATCTGATCCTCGGGGCTACGCCGCTGGCGGCGGAGTCGGTTCGCTTCTATCGCCACGAACGAAACCCGTAGGGGCGAGGCGCACGCTCGTCTCAGCGAGCGTAAGCCTCGCCCGCGGTGCGGTGCGGCGCCCAGGCCGGATGTCGCCGGGGCGGGCGACGCTTCACGGCGCCGAGGCGCCGCTGCGCGTCGCCCCTACGAGTCAAACGGGTTCTCGATCCGGACACCGGCGATCGTCGCGCCGCTCTGGAGATCCTCCGTCAGCAAGGTCTCACAGCCGGAATGCAGCGCAGCGGCCACGATCAGGCCGTCCCAGTAGGAGATCTGCGCCTCGACGCTGAGGCCGATCCCCTGCATGACGAGGTACTCGTCGACTGCGACAATCGGGTGCTGACGAAGCTGCTCGACAGCGGCCGTCGCTTCCGTGGTGCTCATCGGGGTCGCGAGCCTCCTGGTCACGACGTTGTAGAACTCCGACAGGATCTGCGTACTGAGAACGATGTCCTCCGCTCGGGCGACGAGTTCTCGAGCCGCGATTTCTTGTTTGCGTCGATCGACGGGGTCGTACGAGTACACGAGAACGTTCGTGTCGACGAACGTTCTAGCGGTCATACAGCTCGTCGCGCGTCCACGTCCGACCTTCGGGCCCGCTGGATGCCCCGGAACGCGCCCCGATCTCGAGGAACTTCCTTATCGCCTCGCGCGCGTCCTTGTGACCCGCGTAGTTGCGCAGGTACTCGCGCACGACCGCGTTCACGGATGTGCCCTGTTCGAGCGCGCGAATGCGCGCCGTGCGGAGGAGGTCGTCGTCGATCGAGAGCGTCAGATTAGCCACGGGATCAGTGTAGCACGGATACCGTGTGAGTGTGAGGCGTCAAGCTGACGCCATCAAGGCGCGTGTAATTTTTTCCTCGGAACCGCTCACGAGATCCGCGTCAGCCCCGGTCGCCGGTCGAAGTCGCAGTCGAAGCTCATCACCTTCGTGACGCTGTGCCGTTCGAGCACCGCGATGTGCAGCGCGTCGCGAGCCGTGAATGACATCCCGCCGTGGAGCACGTCCTTTGCCAGGTCAACGTCTGCCGCGTCGATCGGGAACACCTCGTCGACGACACCGAGGAGGGCGTCGAAGGCAGGCTGGATTGCATCGAGCTGGCCGATCGCGGCGTACCGGTGCAGTATCTCCTGGAGAACCTCGACGTCCGTCACCAGCCGTTCGCCCTGCGCGACCGCCGTCTGGAGGACGAGTTGCGCTCGTGCCTTGTTGGGATGCTCAGCTCCGACCAGATACATCG
>JANOUB010000374.1:0-7998 GCA_031416615.1 Thermoleophilia bacterium | reverse complement strand
GCCGACGACCTCGAGCGGGCCGGGCGCCATCTCGAGTCGCAGCTCGCCCGACTGACCCAGCGCCAGCAGCAAGCCGTCGCCGATGTCGAGGCCCGGATCGACCGAGAGGCAGCTGAGCTCGGATCGACGAGCGACGAGCAGCGGCGGGCCGTGATCAAGCTCCGCGAGGAGCTCGAGCGCGCGGCGGCGTCTGCGGTCACGGAGGCTCTCGACGAACTCGAGGCGCACACGATCGAGCGACGCCGGTCGATCGACGAGATCACCGAGCGACTGCGGGCGCGGGAAGAGGCAATCGCCGAGGGAATCGACCAGGCCGAGACCGATGCCCGGGCGCGGCTCGAGCTGACGCTCGTCGACTTCGAGCGGCGCCAGACCGAACGGCTCGAACGGGTCACCGAGCGTGAGATCGAGCGCCACGCCCAGGTCGCCGCGACCGCGTTCGACGAGCGGATGCGCGAGATTCGCGAGGAAGCGACGACGAAGCTCTCCCGCGAGCTCGACCGTGTAGTCGAGTTGATGATGCGCGAAGAGCTCGCCCGCCGCCTCGACAGCAATCACTGATTGATTCGCGGCGCAGGCCAGCCCGGGCGGGCGCCAACTGTCGCAAACCAATCGCGGCAGGGAACGTCATAGCGATCACGAATCCCCCCGCACACATGGCAGAGATCACCGAAACATACGTCGAGCGCGAGAACGAGCAGGCAAAGGTCGAGAGCTGGCGCCTGCACGTGCTGATCGAGGCCGGCTTCCCGCTGCCGCTCGCCGAGCGACTCGCCGCGAGCGAAGCCGACCTGCATACGTGCGCCGACCTCCTGCGCCAGGGCTGCACGCCGGTCACCGCCGCAGAGATCCTTCTTTAGCCCGGATCGTTGATCTGGCGCGGGCGTTGCATCTCGTCCCGCGATCACGCCAGATGAACGATCCGGGCTAGCCTGTCGGGGTGAAGGTCGAGGCGACGTTCCACGGCGACCGCAAGGTCTTCAGCGTCTCCGCTTTCAACGAGGGGATCGGGATCTATCTGCGCAAGCTCCCCACTTTGTGGGTCGAGGGGGAGGTCACCGAGTTGCGCCGGAACGACGCCTGGGCGTTCGTGTTCTTCACCCTCGAGGATCCAGGTAGCGGAGCGTGCCTCAAGGCCACGATGCCGCGCCGCCGCTTCGACGCCCTCGAGCTCGAGTTGACCGAGGGCGAGCGTGTGCTCGTGGAGGGTAAGGCGGAGATCTACCCTGCCAAGGGAGAGCTCAGCTTCCGCGCCGTCACGATCGAGCGGATCGGGCTGGGCGACCATCTCGCCGCAATCGAGCGCCTCAAGCGGGTACTGGCCTCAGAGGGACTGTTCGCCGCCGAGCGCAAACGCCAGTTGCCGCGCTTTCCACGTGCGGTCGGTGTCGTCACGGGCGCCGACGCCGCGGCTCGGGGCGATGTCGTGACGGGTATCCGCACGCGCTACCCGGCGGCTCACATCGTCGTCGTCGAGACGCGGGTACAGGGTGCGGGAGCCGGCCCGCGCATCGCCGCCGCACTCAGGCGTGTCGCAGCTCACCCCGCAGTCGATGTCGTCATCGTCGCCCGAGGCGGAGGCAGTTTCGACGATCTGCTGCCCTTCAGCGACGAGACCGTCGTGCGGGCGTTCGCAGCCTGCTCCGTGCCCGTCGTTTCGGCCGTCGGCCACGAGCAGGACACGCCGCTCTGCGACCTCGCCGCCGATGTCCGCGCCTCGACTCCCACCGCGGCAGCCCGTCTCGTCGTGCCTGACCTTGTCGAGCTGAAAGAGGGGCTCGGGCGGCTTCGCGAGCTTCTCGCCGGCTCCGTCCGGCGGGTCCTCGTCCGCGACCGTGAACGCCTCGACCGTAGTCGCGACCGGCTTCGTGCGGCGCCCCTGCTCCTCCTGGAACGCCGCCGTGTCGCACTCGACCACGCTGCCGCGCGCCTCCAGGCGCTCTCGCCGCGTGCGACCCTCACCCGCGGCTACGCCGTCGTCCGCTCCAACGGCCTCGCGCTACGAGACGCGGCAGCAACCGTTCCCGGAAGCCGGCTCGAGATCGAGCTCGCGATGGGTGGGCTCACCGCCACGGTCGCGGAGGTCCTGCCATGAGCGGCGTCGAGCAGACGTTCGAAGAGTTGCGTCACGAGCTCGAGGAGATCGTCGGGAAGCTCGAGCGGGGTGAGGTCGCAGTCGACGAGGCGATCCGGCTCTGGCAGCGGGGCGAGGAACTCCACCGGCAGTGCGCCGCTCTGCTCGAGGCTGCCGAGGGCCGCATCGAGGAGCTAGATGACAACAACGCACCGGAACTGTAAGGTCCGCGCATGCCTCAACCATCAGCCGATCTCATCCGCGGAGTACCCCTCTTCTCCGACCTCGACGACAAGACGATAGAGCGACTCGCCGGCGAGTTCATCGAGCGACATTTCGACGAAGGCGTTGCGATTGCAACAGAAGGTGTCGACGGGCTCAACTTCTTCATCGTGGCGAGCGGCGAGGCTTCGGTCACGGTGCAGGGCAACGCCGTCGCAACGCTCGGGCCCGGCAGCTCGTTCGGCGAGGTCGCGCTCGTCGACAAGTCGGCCCGCTCGGCGACGGTGACGGCGACGTCTCCCATGGTGGCGTACGCCCTCCCGGTCTGGAGTTTTCGGCCGTTTGTCGAGCAGCGGCCGGAGCTCGCCTGGAAGCTCCTCCAGACGCTCGCCGACATGCTTCGCGCCGCCCAGTCTCGCTAGTCGGCCATGTCCGCCGGTCTGGACGCCGAACGGTCCGATGCGGAGCTTGTCGCAGAGTGCCGCAAGGGCGACCCGCAGGCATGGAACGAGCTCGTCGAACGCTTCGCCCGCTATGTCTCGGCAATCGCAACCCAGGCCTTCCGCCTGTCGGCCCACGATGCCGAGGATGTGTTCCAGGACGTGTTCACGCGCGTCTACGAACGGCTCGGCTCGCTCCGCTCCGATGACGCGATCCGGCCCTGGATCGGGCAGCTGACGCGGAACTGCTGCCTTGACTTACTGAGGTCATCCGGTCGCGTCGTGCTGGTCGCCGAACCCGAGGAGAGGGCGGCCGACGAGGTGATCGCCCGCCTTGACGAAGCGCTGAGCGTGCGCGAGGGCCTCGCCCACCTGAGTCCGGAGTGCCGGGAAATCCTCGACCGCTTCTTCGCGCGCGACGAGAGCTACCGGACGATCGGCGACGCCCTCTCGATTCCCGCGGGGACGATCGCCAGCAGGATCTCCCGCTGCCTCAGTCACCTCCGCGCAGAGGTCGAGAGCTGATGGAAGAAACCACCGCGCTTCTCCGTCATGTGGACAGGTGATCGACATGACGACATACGACGAAGAGCGCCTCGGCGAGTTGCTGCGCCTCCTCCCTCCGGCTCCGGCCGGGTGGATCGAGGCGGCACAGGAGTTGCCGCGGGCCCGCGCGGAGCTCGATGTGCTCGTGGAGCGCGCAGAGCTGGACACCGCGTTCCGAAAGGCTCTCGTCGACGACCTCGAAGGCGCTCTGCGCGTCGCCGGAGTCGAACCGCGACCTGTCGTCGTCGAGCACCTACGCAAGCGCCTTCGCGCGTGACGGAAGCAACGACGCCCTCGGGCCCGGCAATCCCCGTCGCTTCGGGAGGCCATCTCGACCGTTTCCTCGACGAGCTGGAAGCGCCTGCGCCCTCACCGTGTGGTGGCACAGCAGCGGCAGCCGCCGCCGCAATGGCTGCCGCGCTCGTCACCATGGTCGCACGCGGGTCGGCGGACTGGGCGGACGGCGCGGGCATCGCCTCCCAGGCGCGGGCTCTGCGCTCGCGCCTGACGACGCTCGGCGACGACGACACCGCGGCCTTCGCGCATGTTCTCGTGATGATGCGAGATCGTTCCGGAACGTCTGAGCAGCGCGATTTCATGCTCGGCGAGGCGCTCGTGCAGGCTGCGGAGGTGCCCCTTCAGATCGCCGAGGCCGCAGCCGACGTCGCCGATCTCGCGGCACTTGCAGCGGCCGAGGGCTCGCCGCAGCTCCAGCCTGACGCGACAGCGGCCGCCGCCCTCGCAGAGGCCGCCGTCCGAGCGGCGACGCATCTGGTGGAGATCAATCTCGCGACCGTCCCGGGCGACCGCCACACTCGACGCGCCGAGATGCTCGCTGCTGCGGCGGCCGCGGCCCGTGCCCGTGCCCTCGGAGCGGCATGAGCGGGCGGCTGCTGCCCGCCTGGAGCCTAACCGCCGAGGCGGTTGGGTCAATCGGGATCCCGGCAGAGTGGCCCGACAGAGTCACCCGCGACTGGGCGATCGGCGGAGCGACGGGGGAAGGCATCGACGTGTGCATCCTCGACAGCGGTGTCGACGGCGACCATCCGCTCGTGGGTGGGCTCGAGAGCGCCGTCGCGGTGACCCTCGACGGCGAGGTGACCTCTATCGAGCCGGACGAGTTGGGCGACGTGTGCGGTCACGGCACCGCGTGCGCGGGAATCATCCGCTCGCTCGCGCCGGCGTGCCGGCTGCACAGCGTTCGCGTTCTCGGCGCGGGGAACACGGGCAGCGGCGAACTGATCCTGGGTGGGCTTCGGCACGCGGTCGAGTCGGGGTTTGATGTCGTCAACCTCAGTCTCTCGACGACGAAGCGCAGTTTTGCGGGATTGCTCCACGAACTCGCCGACAAAGCATATTTCAAGGGAACAGTGCTCGTCGCCTCGGCTCACAACATGCCCGTTGAGAGCTACCCCTGGCGCTTCTCCTCGGTGATCTCCGTCGGGAGCCACGAGGGAACGGACTCGTGGGAGTGGTACGCGAACCCGGAGCCGCCGGTCGAGTTCTTCGCACGTGGCGTCGATATCGACGTGGCCTGGGCCGGCGGTAGCACCCTGCGATGCACCGGCAACAGCTTCGCCGCACCGCATATCGCGGGACTGTCGGCGCTCGTGCTCTCGAAGCACCGTGACCTGACGCCGTTCCAACTCAAGAGTGTCCTCTACCTGACCGCGGCGAACACTGGAGGTGCCGGATGACCGACGAGTACGGCTACCGCGAGGCGGCCGCCACAGGGATGCTCGCGACCGAGGAGGGCCACCGGGCGCTGCTGCAGTCGATCGTCGACGTCGCCCGCGCGATCTTCGGCGCCAGAGCAGCGTCCGTGTTCCTGCTCGACGAGGAGACGGACGAGCTCGTATTCGAGGCCGTCTCGGGCGAGGGTGAGGGCGAGCTCGTCGGGATGCGCTTCCCGTCGAGCACGGGGATCGCGGGCTGGGTGCTCGTCACCCGGCAGCCGATTGTGATCGACGACCTGCAGCAGGATCCTCGCTTCGCGAAGCAAGCGGCCGAGTCGACCGGCTACGTGCCGCACGGGCTGATGGCGGTGCCTCTTCTGCTCGAGGAGCGCGCGCTCGGCGTGCTCGAGGTACTCGACCGTCCGAACGACGCACCGTTCACGCTCACCGAGATGGACCTGCTCTCGCTATTCGCGCATCAGGCCGCGATCGGACTCGACCTGTTGCGATCGGCGCGCCTCGCTCGAGCCGTCCTCGCGTCCGACGACGGCAAAGGAGCACTCGTCGCACGGCTCGCCGAGGCGTTGGAGCGCTCCGATGACGACGGGCGCGGGGTGCAGTTGCTGGCCGCGCTGGAAGCGGTGCTGAAGAGGGACACGCAGGCTCAGTAACGACGGCGGGCCCGGCAGCGCCGGACCCGCTGATCGAAGGTCGAAGGTCGTTCGGTGTCGGTGCGACTCGGAGGTGGGAACTATTCGGTGTGCTGCTCGGTGTGCTGCTCGGTGTGCTGGCCGGGCATGCCGTGCCCCTCGAAGTCCGGCCCGTCGCCGCTGTCGTTCCGCTCGATGTTCTGCTCGATGTTCTGGCCGGGCATGCCGTGCCCCTCGAAGTCCGACACGTCATCCGTATGCTGCTCTGTGTTCTGCTCGACGTTCTGCTCGACGTTCTGCTCTTTCGACACGACAGGTCTCCTCTCGGAAGGTTCCGGTGGCCAGGTCTTTCGGCCGTCTCTGAATAATAGACGGCTCAAAGGGCAGAAATCTTCCCGCCGATGTGATCTGCTTGCGGGAGTGTTTTCGCGACGGAAGCGGGGTGACGGTGTGAGAGGATATTTTTCGGAGTCGATGCGGTCGCTCGGCGACGTTTTCCGCAACCGCGACCTGCGCAGGCTGCAGCTTGCGTGGATCGGCTCGATCATCGGCAACTGGGCGTATCTTGTCGCGCTCGTCGTTTACGCGTACGACCAGGGCGGGCCGGCTGCGGTCGGAATCGTCGGCGTCCTGCGAATGCTCCCGGCGGCGCTCGCCGCGCCGCTCGTCGCGACGCTGGCCGACCGGTACCCCCGCAAGCTCGTGCTGATCGGCGCCGATCTCAGCCGCGCCCTCCTGATGGTTCTCGCCGGGCTCACGATCTACTGGGGCGGGCCTGCTCCCGCCGTCTACGTGATCGTCGCCCTCTCGACGGTGGCGGGAACGGTGTTCCGGCCGGCGCAGGCTGCTCTCCTGCCCTCGCTCGCCAGGACTCCCACCGAGTTGACCGCCGCGAACGTCGCCTCGAGCACGTTCGAGTCGGTGGGCTCCTTCGTCGGCCCCGCGCTCGGCGGGCTGCTGCTCGCGGCAACGAACGCCGAGACCGTCTTCCTGTTCAACGGCCTCACGTTCATCTGGTCGGCCGCGCTGGTGGCTGCCATCCGCAGCAGCGATACCCGATCGAGGCAGCAGACGAAGCATCGCGGCGGCATCTTCGGTCCCGAGGCCTCGGCGGGGCTCCGCGAGATCTTCGGCAACACCGACCTGCGGACACTCTGCGGCCTCTATACGGCGCAGACGCTCGTCGCAGGGGCGCTCAGTGTCCTCGTCGTCGTGTCCGCGCTCGAACTGCTCGGCATCGGCGAGACCGGCGTGGGCTACCTCAACGCCGCGCTCGGGGTCGGAGGGCTCGTGGGCGGCTTCGTCGCGCTCGTCTCTGCTGCCGGCGGTCGCCTGGCTGCGATCTTCGGCGTCGGCGTCTCCCTCTACAGCCTCCCCCTCCTGCTCGTCGGGTTCTTCCCGTCCGTTCCGTCGGCTCTCCTCGCTCTGGCGCTCATCGGCCTCGGAAACTCACTCGTCGACGTCAATGCGCTGACGATCATGCAGCGCACCGTTCCTGACGAAGTGCTCGGTCGTGTGCTCGGAGCCCTGCAAGGGATGCTCCTCGGCTCGATCGGCGTCGGCGCCCTCCTGGCGCCGGCTCTGATCGGCCTTCTCGGGATCGAATCCGCGCTTATCGTGACGGGGTTTCTCCTACCTGCCGTCGTGCTCCTGAGGGCCGGGCGGCTGCGCGCCATCGATGCCCGGACGACGGCCCCCGCAGGTCTCGAACTCCTGCGCCGCGTCCCGTTCCTGGCGCCGCTCCCCGAGTTGAGCCTCGAGCACCTCGCGAGATCGCTCGTCGAGGTTGTCAGTCCTCCCGGTACGGTGGTGATCCGGGAGGGTGAGCCCGGCGATCGCTTCTATGTGATCGGCGCGGGCGAGGTGGAGATCGGTGGCACGAGATTTGGGCCCGGCGAGGGGTTCGGTGAAATCGCCCTCCTGCAGGACGTGCCGAGAACCGCCACCGTCACCGCCGTGACCGAGGTGACGCTGTACTCGCTCGAGCGAGACGAGTTCATCGCCGCGGTGACCGGGCACGAGCCTACTAACGCCGCCGCCGATGCCGTGGTCGCAGCGCGGCTCGGGGCGTTCAACCCGAACTCCGCGCCGAGTTGACCGATCAGGGCTAGCTGAAGGGAGCCGGTGCGCTCTGGTGCTCGGCCTCGCCCCCGGCTCGCTCCGGCTCGGTGGCTGCGAGGATCGCGTTCTCCCCGGACTCCTGCTCCTCCTCCATCGTCCTCAGGGACGCAAGCGAGATCCCCTCGCGCGCGAGGAAGATCAGCCCGACGCCGACGCCGACCGACATCTCGACGGCCTGGAGCACGAGCCCGTAGGCGAAGCCCGTGCCGTAGGCGACGCCGTACTGCACGAGCGGCAGGGCCACGGCGGCCTGCAAGAGACCGATGTTG
>JANOUB010000373.1:0-4382 GCA_031416615.1 Thermoleophilia bacterium | reverse complement strand
AGCGCCTGCGCCCGGCGCTCGGCCGCGGGTGTGTCGTCCTCGTACATGTAGGTCGCGACGTAGGCGAACAGCAGCGAGGAGGCGAACGGTGAGGCGGAGGCGGTCTCGACCTCGACGAGATCGAGCTCGAGCGTCTGCAGGCCGCGCAGGATCCGCTTCAACGCCGGCAGGTCGAACACGTCCTGCAGGCACTCGCGGTACGTCTCGAGCACGATCGGGAACGAGCCGTAATTGCGCGCGACCTGGAGCAGGTTCTGTGCTTTGAGTCGCTGCTGCCACAGCGGCGTTCGCTGCCCAGGGCGCCGCCTCGGGATCAGGAGCGCGCGGCCGGCGTTCTCGCGGAAGCGGGCGCCGAAGAGCGCGGTCTGCCCCACCTCCTGCACGACGAGCTCCTCGATCTCATCTGGCGTCAGGAGCAGATCGGCGATCGGCGGTGGCACGCCGGCCTCGGGGAGATGAAGCGCGATGCCGTCGTCCGACCAGATCGACTGCACCTCGAGGCCGAGCGTGTCGCGAAGTCGCGCACCGAGCGCCATCGCCCACGGCGCGTGCACCCTCGCCCCGAATGGCGTCAGGATGCAGAGGCGCCAGTCGCCGATCTCGTCGCGGAAGCGCTCGACGACGATCGTGCGATCGGAGGGGACGACGCCGCCGGCTGTCGCTGCCTGGTCGCGCAGGTACGTGAGCAGGTTCCTGGCCGCGAGCGGGTCGAGGTGGTAGTCGCCGCCGAGGCGCTCGAGTGCCTTCGCGTCGGAGAGGGCCACGATCTCGCGCGAGGCGCGTCCGATCTTCTCGCCGAGCTCGAATGGGCGGCCGACGCCCTCGCCTTTCCAGAACGGTACTGCGCCCGGAGCGCCCGGGGCAGGCGAGACGAGGACACGATCGCGGGTGATCTCCTCGATCCTCCAGGTCGAGGCACCGAGCATGAACGTCTGCCCCTGACGCGCCTCGTAGACCATCTCCTCGTCGAGCTCGCCGACGCGGCCGCCGCCGTCGACCTGGAAGACGCCGAAAAGGCCCCGGTCGGGAATCGTGCCGGCATTCGTGACCGCCAGCCGTCGGGCTCCCTGTCGGCCCTTGACGACGCCTGCCGTCCGGTCCCAGACGATCCGTGGTCGCAACTCGGCGAACTCGTCGGACGGGTAACGCCCTGCGAGCATATCGAGCACGTTCTCGAGCTGCGCCCGCGCGAGGTCTGCGAACGGATAGGCGCCGCGCACGAGATCATGGAGATCGTCGACGGAGATTTGGTCGTCGGCGCAGATCGCAACGATCTGCTGCGCGAGCACGTCGAGCGGATTGCGGGGGATGTGGGTCTCCTCGATCAGGCCTTCGCGCATCGCCTTCGCGACGACGGCGGACTCGAGCAGGTCGGCACGGAACTTCGGAAAGATGCGGCCCTTCGAGACGGCCCCGATGTCGTGACCGGCGCGACCGACGCGCTGCAGCCCGCGCGCGACGGACTTCGGGCTCTCGACCTGGATCACGAGGTCGACCGCTCCCATGTCGATCCCGAGCTCGAGCGACGAGGTCGCAACGAGACACGGGATCCGTCCCGCTTTCAGCAGCTCCTCGATCTCGAGGCGCTGCTCGTGCGCGAGCGAGCCGTGGTGGGCGCGCGCGATGCTCTCGTCGGCAAGTTCGTTGAGTCGCACGGCAAGCCGTTCGGCGAGGCGCCGGCTGTTGACGAACACGATCGTGGAGCGGTGCTGCCGAACGAGGTCGAGCAGGGCCGGGTAGATCGAGGGCCAGATCGAGCGGGCGGTCGCCTCGTACCCGGACGCCATAGCGACGCCGTCCGGCAGCACGAGCTGCGCCAGGGTCGGATCCGAGCCGGGCTCACGCATGTCCTCGAGGGCGACGATCACCTCGAGGTCGAGCTCCTTGCGGGTGCCGGCGTCGACCAGCTCGATCGACCGGCCGCCGGCGACGAAGCGCCCGATCTCCTCCAGGGGGCGCTGCGTCGCAGAGAGGCCGATGCGCTGGAACGGCTGCTCGGTGATTCGCTCGAGACGCTCGAGCGAGATCGCGAGGTGGGCGCCGCGCTTCGTGCCCGCGACGGCGTGCACCTCGTCGATGATCACCGTCTCGACTGAGCGCAGCATCGCCCTGCCCTGCGAGGTGAGGAGGAGATAGAGCGACTCGGGGGTCGTGATCAGGATGTCCGGCGGGGTACGCAGCATCCTGCGTCGCTCGCGCTGATCCGTGTCCCCGGTACGGACGCCTACCGTCAGCGTCGAGCCGAGGCCGGCGAGCGGCCCTCTCAGGTTGCGTTCGACGTCGTAGTTGAGCGCTTTCAGCGGCGAGATGTAGAGCAGCCGCAGCCCCTCGCCGGGCCGCGCGTTGAGCCGGTCGATGCCCGTGAGGAACGCCGCCAGCGTCTTCCCCGAGCCGGTCGGCGCCTGCACGAGGACGTGCGAGCCGGTGGCGATCGCGGGCCAGGCAGCCACCTGCGCCGGAGTCGGGCCTGCGAACGCCCGCTCGAACCACGTCCGCGTCGCGGGCGTGAAGGCGGCGAGTGCGTCCATCCGTCCAGGGTAACCCGTGGACGAACGACGAGAGGTGCCGCGGATAGGATCCGGCCATGGCACAGGCGGCGGCCCTTCACTTCACCGGCGACCCCGAGGCCGACGCGTTCCTCGGGGAACATCCGCTCGCCCTGCTGATCGGCTTCGTCCTCGACCAACAGGTGACGGTACAGAAGGCGTTCTCCTCGCCGCTCGAGTTGTCGAAGCGCCTCGGCGGGCTCGACGCAGGGGCGATCGCAGCGATGGATCCCGGGGAGCTCGAGGAGGCGTTTCGGACGAAGCCGGCGCTGCATCGCTTCCCCGCCAACATGGCTCACCGCGTCCAGGAGCATTGCGCCGTGCTCGTAAGCGAGTACGGCGGCGACGCGGCCTCGGTCTGGACGGGAGCCCGCGACGGCGCCGACCTCCAACAACGTCTGCTGGCACTACCCGGCATTGGTGAGATGAAGGCCCGCACGATGGTGGGGGTGCTGGCGAAGCGCCTCGGTGTCCGCCCCACGGGCTGGGAGGAGTTCGCCCCCAAGCACCGGAGTCTCGGCGACGTCGACTCTCCGCAGGCGCTCGCCGACTACCAGGCGGCCAAGCGCGCCCACAAGGCTGCGTTGCGCGCGCAGACTGCCTAGTGCAGGGCCCCGGAACGTCGCACCCGAAACGCCAGCGCCCCTGGCCGCGCAGCGGCCCTCCGCGAAGCGGAGCCAGGCGCCAACCAAACAGCCGGACGCGAAGCGGCCGACCACATCCAGCTAGTGCGGCCTCCCACGCCGACAACACGTGTCACGCCAAACGCTTGGGGAGGCCGCACTAGTGCCGATCGAACTCCGGATGCTGACGGACGGTGGCCAGACGCCCACCGAGATCGCCCGCGAAGTCGCGACGTTCATCGGGGCCGCACGGACGAGTCTCGATCTGGCGCTCTACGACGTGCGATTCGAGACCGATGCCGGTGCACTCGTCCTCGCAACGCTCCTCGCGGCGCAACAGCGCGGCGTCACGATCAGGCTCGTCTACAACGTCGACCACCCCGGGCCGATCCCGGTGCCGCCGCCGCCCGAGATGAAACCCGAGGCGATCGAGGCACTGCCCGTACCGACACGCGGGATCGCCGGGGTGCCGGATCTGATGCACCACAAGTTCGTCGTACGCGACGCCACCGACGTCTGGTCCGGGTCGACGAACTGGACGGACGACTCGTGGAGCCGCCAGGAGAACGTGATCGTGCGGGTGCTCGAGGCACCGGCGCTCGCCCACGCCTTCACGCTCAACCTGGACGAGCTCTGGGAGCGCGGCAAGGTCGAGCACACAGGGCGAGTGCAACCGCGGCCCGTCACGGTCGGCGACGGGATCGAGGTGCGGCCCTGGTTCACGCCGGAGTACGGCGACGCCCTCTCCCACCGAGTGGCGAAGTTCATCGGCCGCGCGAGGCGCCGTGTCCGAATCGCCTCGCCTGTGCTCACCTCCGGGCCGATCCTCGGCACGCTCGTCGAGGTCGTGAACGAGAACCGCTGCGACGTCGCCGGCGTGGTCGACGAGACTCAGATCGACCAGGTGTTCCACCAGTGGGCCACGAACGGCGTCAGCGCGTGGAAGATTCCCCTCCTCAACACGGTTCTGACCGGCGCACCGTTCTCCGGCAAGGTCTCGACTCCCTGGACGCCCGAGTCTCTGCACGACTTCATGCACGCGAAGGTCGTCGTGGCGGACGACGTGGCATTCGTCGGCTCGTTCAACTACTCGCGCTCCGGCGAGCGCAACGCCGAGAACGTGCTCGAGATTCACGATGCGGCCGTCGCAGATCACCTCGCGACGTTCGTCGACGAGGTGCGGGAGCGCTATCCGCGGACGACGCCACCCCGG
>JANOUB010000372.1:0-2625 GCA_031416615.1 Thermoleophilia bacterium | reverse complement strand
CGCAATCGTCTCCTTCGCGTGAATCTCGATGTCGGACGCCTGTCCCTGATAGCCGCCCCAGACCTGATGGATCAGAATCCTTGAGTTCGGCAGCGCCATCCGCTTCCCTTTCGCGCCACCGGTGAGGAGGAGGGCGCCCATGCTCATCGCGATGCCGACGCAGATCGTCGAGACATCGGGCTTGATGAACTGCATCGTGTCGTAGATCGAGAGCCCGTCGTAGACCGAGCCGCCCGGTGAGTTGATGTAGAGCGAGATGTCCTTGTCGGGATCCTCGGATTCGAGGTGGAGCAACTGGGCGTTGATCAGGTTTGCGATCTGCGAGTCGACCTGCGTGCCGAGGAAGATGATCCGCTCGTTCAGCAGGCGGGAGTAGATGTCGAACGAGCGCTCGCCTCGCGAGGTCTGCTCGATCACCATGGGAATCAACGGGCTCATTCGGGCTCCTTGCTGCCGGGTGTCCACAACTTCTTCTCGGGCTCGGTGTTTTCCTTGTCTGGCGTCCACAGCTTGTCACGCGCCTCTGCGAGATCCATCGAGATCGGCTTTACATCGGCAGCGAGGCGGTCGAGTGCGCCGCGCAGACGGAGATCCTCCCGCAGCGACTCCTGGTGGCCGTGCGCCCAGATGTCCTCGACCACCTGCTCGGGGTCGTCGCCCGCCTCTTCGGCCTGCGCGCGGATCAGTGCTTTGACATCGTCGTCCGAAATCTCGATCCCGGCCTTGTCCGCTACCGCTTCGAGTGCGAGCTCGCGGGCGACCGACTGGGCTGCCTCCGCGTGCATCTGAGCGACGAGAACGTCGGGCGACTGGCCCGTAACCTGAAAGTACGTCTCGGGCGCGATGCCTCGCCGGCCCAGTGACCGTACGAAGCCGTCGAGCAGCTCCCGCGCGCGTGTCTCGACGAGCGGGCCGGCCGCCTGAACGTTCGACGCAGTCACGAGCGCGTCGACGGCAGCCGCCCTGAAAGCCGCGTCGATCTCCTCGTCGATCGCGACGCGGAGGCGCCCCTCGATGTCCGCGCGTAGATCGGCGAGGGTGTCGAACTCACTCGCCGAACGCGCCAACTCGTCGTCGATCTCAGGCAGCACCTTCTCGTTGATGTGCTTGACGGTGATCGTGACGGCGGCAGCGGAGTCGTCGGCGAGGTCATACGAGACCTCCTTCGTCTCCCCCACGCTGGCGCCCACGAGAGCCGCCTCGATCTCTTCGACGAGCCGCCCCGACCCGAGCTCGACAACCGTGTCCGACTGTGCCTCTCCCGAAGGGCTCTGCAGGTCGACAACGAGTGTGTCACCGTCCCTCGCCGGACGATCGTCGGCAGGAACGAGCTCGGCCACCGTCTGCCGTAGCGCCTCGAGCTCCTGGTCGACGAGCTCCTGCGGGATCTCGGCCTCGGCGCGCGGCACCTCCAGAATCGTCCAGTCGACGATCTCGGGGGTTGGCTGCACCTCGATCGTGGCCGAGAACGACCATGCTTCCTTGTCCGTCGTCGGCAGCTGGAAGACGTACTCGGGCGGCGAAATGGGACGTAGCCGTGTGCGCGCCGCCGCCGACCAGAACCAGCCACTGATGTGCGAGTCGACTGCCTCGGCCCAGATCCGATCCTTGCCGATCTTCGAGACGAGCACGGGCATGGGAACCTTTCCCTTGCGAAACCCGGGGATCTTGACCGACTCCGAGAGGTCGTTCGTCGCGTGCTCGACCGCGTGCTCGAGCTCGTGCGGCGACACGTCCACCGTCAGCCGGACGCGATTCTCGCTGAGCTCTTCCACCTGGGCGGACATCAGGGCGCCATTCAAGCAGACACGCTATGGCCTCCCGCCGGATCAACTGTCGGTCTGGATGGTTGATTCCGAATTGGAGTGCTTGCGGGGAGGGCATGAACCGAGCAGCGTGGTCGGCTCGATCGGCGGTCAGGCTGGTGGCCTGGCTGTTATCGAGACGGCCGCGATGCGATGCGTTCAGCCTGGATCCACCGTTTTGCGTGATCGCGAGGCGCTCGTCCGGGTCGTCAGGACGTGCGGGGAAGGGATCTTGCAGGCCGGGTGCCTGGATGATCCCTTCCCCGCGCGGAGCGCACCGTCCGGGTGGGACAGCCCCGAAGGAGAAGAAACGGGGCCCAGCCGGACGGGGAGCGGCCTGGCGGGCCGGGCGTGATGCAACGCCCGCGCAAAACGGTGGATCCAGGCTGAAAGCCATGTGGCGCAACGCCGCGTAGCGCGGTGACAGGCTTCAGCCTGTCCCCCGGGTGAACGCGCCTGGCGGACGAAACGCTGGAGACCGGCTGAGCCTGGATCCACCGTTTTGCGCGGGCGTTGCATCTCGCCCGGCCCGCCAGGCCGCTCCCCGTCCGGCTGGGATCCGTTTCTTCCCAGTCGGGCGGTCCCACCCGGACGGTGCGCTCCGCGCGGGGAAGGAGTGATGAAGGCTCCCGGCCTGCATCACTCCTTCCCCGCACGTCCTGACGACCCGGACGAGCGCCTCGCGATCACGCAAAACGGTGGATCCAGGCTCAGGCAGAAGGCGACAGGCGGTAGCGGTGGCGCGATCACCGACCCCGACACGCAGGCGGCAAGCTCGACCTCGACCGGTGGCTCGGCCAACGGTGGGGCGACGAGTGGG
>JANOUB010000371.1:0-1877 GCA_031416615.1 Thermoleophilia bacterium | reverse complement strand
GGCTCGGGTTGCACGCGATGGTGAGCCACCTGCCTGCCATGCTTCCCGTGGCCGTCGGCATGGGGCTGGCTTTCCGGATTCGCGAGGAGCGCCGCGTCGCGATCGCGTGGTGCGGCGAAGGGGCGGCCGCCCGCGGCGACGCGCACGAGGGCATGAACCTCGCCGGCGTCCGCCGGCTCCCCGTCGTCTTCGTGATCGACAACAATCAGTGGGCGTATTCGACCCCGGCGCACCTCGGCCACGCGATCGAGCATCTCGCCGACAGGGCCGCGGCCTACGGGTTCGACGGAGTCGTGGTCGACGGCACCGACGTACTCGCCGTCTACCGCGAGGCGAGGCGTGCGATCGAGAAGGCGCGCGAAGGCGGGGGCCCGACCCTGATCGAGTCGGTGACGCTCCGAATGGAGGGCCACGCAGTGCACGACGATGCGTCGTATGTGCCGCGCGAGATGTTCGAGGAGTGGGCACGGCGCGATCCGATCGACCGGTTCCGCACCTGGCTGCGCGACAACGCCTCGATGACGGACGCTGAGGAGGACGAGATCACCGCCGGCGTCAAGAGGCACCTCAACGAGGCCCTCGAGCGCGCCGAGGCGTCGCCGCTACCCGACCCGTCCACCCTGCTGAAGGGCGTCTTCGCCGAGCCTGAAGAGCTCGAAACCCCACACCACAAATAATGGCCGAGAAGACCTACCTCCAGGCGATCAGCGACGGGCTCCGGCAGGAGATGCGCCGTGACCAACGGGTGTTCGTGCTCGGCGAGGACGTGGGCGTCTACGGGGGCGCGTTCAAGGTCACAGCCGGGTTCCAGGAGGAGTTCGGAGCCTGGCGCGTCATCGACATGCCCCTGTCCGAGACCGCGATCGTGGCCGGGGCAACCGGCGCCGCCCTGATGGGCCTGCGCCCGGTCGCCGAGATGCAGTTCGCCGACTTCGTTTCGTGCGCCTGGGACCACCTCGTCACCGTGGCCGCGAAGCAGCATTACCGGGCCGGAACGCCGATTCCGATCGTCCTGCGCCTGCCGTCCGGCGGCGGCTTTTCCGGTGGGCCCTTCCATTCCCAGAACCCGGAGAGCCTGTTCGCGCACATCCCGGGACTCAAGGTCGTCTGCCCGGCCACCCCGGAGGACGCCAAGGGCCTCCTTGTGAGCGCGATCGAAGACCCGAACCCCGTGCTCTTCTTCGAGCACAAGCACCTGTACCGCCGGATCAAGGGCGAAGTGCCCGACGAGCGCTACACGACGCCGTTCGGCAAGGCCCGCGTCCATCGGCCCGGGGACGACATCGTCGTCGTAACCTGGGGCGCAATGGTCTATACCGCAAGCGAGGCGGCTGACCTCCTCGAGGCGGAGGGCGTCTCGGTCGAGGTGCTGGATCTCCGCACGCTGATCCCGTGGGACCGCGAGGCCGTGCTCGAGAGCGCCCGCAGGACGTCGAAGGTCCTCGTGCTCCATGAGGACACGCGCACCGGCGGTTTCGGGGCAGAAATCGCGGCGACCGTGGCCGAGGAGGCCTTCGAGCACCTCGATGGGCCGGTGAAGCGGATCGCGGCACCGGACACTCCCGTACCGTTCTCCCCTCCTCTCGAGCAGGCCTTCATTCCGCAGGTTGACGACGTCGCCGCCGGACTCCGAGAGCTTGCGGCCTACTGATGCGCCGTCGCGAATTCTTCGACCGTCGGGGATGGGCGCATGCCCATCCCGATGTATGTGCCGGGCGCATGCCCGTCCCGGTACCGGCCGGCTGCTCCACCTGCCTGTGGGCCCAGCCGGTGAAACATTCTCAGACAACGCTCTAGAAAGGACGAGCCGTGGCTACCGGAACGCAGATCGAGGTGGTGATGCCCCAGATGGGTGTCTCGGTCTCCGAGGGAACGAT
>JANOUB010000370.1:0-2740 GCA_031416615.1 Thermoleophilia bacterium | reverse complement strand
ATGGGTATTTCCGTCAGCCTGGTACTCATCGCAGTGGGTGCAGTGCTCACATGGGCCGTCACCACCACTGTCTCTGGGATCGACATCAACACCGTCGGCGTGATCCTGATGATCGTGGGCGCCGCGGGCCTCGTGCTCTCGATGATCTTCTGGTCGAGTTGGGGTGGGTTCGCCGCCCGGCGCGACACGACCACCGTCGTCCGGGAAGACGCGCTGCCGCGTTGAGCCAAAGTTGCTGCGGGGCCGGCAGGGGAGCCGGCCCCGCAGTGCGCCTTGCCGAAACCTTCGACCTGAAGCCCCAAGGGGACGAGCGCCTATCCCGTCCCGGTAGCGAGCGGATATCCCACCTGCCTGTGGGGCAAACCGGCGAAACAGCGAGGATGGAGCCCGTGACGATGATCGAGCAGCTTGGGGACGCCTACGTCGTCACCCTTCGGGGTGAGATCGACGCCTACACCGCTCCCGCGCTCCGTCTCGACCTCCGGCGTCTGATCGAGGACGAGGGCGCCTTGACGCTCGTCATCGACCTCACGGCCGTCACCTTCCTCGACTCGACGGCCCTCGGCGCACTCGTGGGAGCGCTTCGACGTCTCCGTGAGCGCAACGGCCGGCTCCGCATCGTCCGACCGCAGGCCGCCGCCGCCCGTATCTTCGAGCTGACCGGGCTCGATACTGTTCTCGAGCTCTATCCGGAACGTGATGCTGCGCTCAACGCAGAGAGCGGGTGAAGCGCAGCCGCGTCCCCGAGCCGCTGGCTCGCGCGCTGATCTCGACTTCATCCGCGACGGCACGGATGATCGCGAGACCCATTCCGTCCTCGCCGAGCTCGTCCGGCCGCCACTCCTTCACGGACTCCCGGTCGAACCCGGGGCCATCGTCCTCGACAATCACTTCCAGTCGGCCGTCGTCCCGGAGGTCGAAATGGACGATCACCTCTCCGACGACTCCGTCCGGATACGCGTGGCGACAGGCGTTCGCTGCCGCCTCGGTGACGGCGAGCCGCAGATCGGCGACTGCCTCTTCATCGGCCTGCGTCAGACGGGCAACTCCGGTGAGCGCGAGTCGCGCCAGCAGGAGATACTCGGGGCGCGCTGGGAACACGAGAGTGAAGGAACCGTCGCTCATACCGGGACCCCTTCCCCGTCGGCGAGGCGGCCATGCATTGCCGCGAGCGAGCGCCGCAGCAGCCGCGAGACGTGCATCTGCGAAATGCCGAGCTCGGCCGCAATCTCCGACTGCGTCAGCCCGTGGAGGAAGCGCAAGACGACGATCCGGCGCTCCCTCTCGTCGAGTTCGTCGAGCCCTGTGCGGACAACCGAACCGAGCTCGAGGGCCTCGTAACCGACCTCGTCTTCGCCAAGCAGATCGATCAGGGTGAGCTCTCCGCTCGCGTCGACCGGAATCGAGAGCGATGTCGGGGTGTGCGCGCGGGCGGTCTCGAGCGCCTCGATCACGTCCTCCTCCTCCACCTCGGCGGCCGTTGCGATCTCGGCGACCGTCGGCGACCGCCCCAACTCGGACGAAAGATCATCGACAACACGAGAGACGCGGAGCGACAGCTCCTTCATCCGCCGTGGCACATGCACGCCCCACGAGCGGTCTCGGAAGTGACGCCGGATCTCTCCGAGGATCGTCGGGACTGCGTACGTCGACAGCTCGACGCCGCGTTCGAGGTCGAAGCGATCGATCGCCTTGATCAGGCCGATCGCACCCACCTGGACGAGATCCTCCAAAGGCTCGCCACGGCCCGCATACCGCCGAGCGAGCGAGCGCACGAGCGGCATCAGCTCTTCGACCAGATGGTCGCGGGCCACCCTGTCCCGGTTGAGGCGATAGGCCTCGAGGAGATCGATGTGAGCTCGGCGATCCGCCACCTGCATCATCCCGTCACACCGCGTGCGAGCTCGAGCTCGAGCCACTCGTGACCGGCTTTGCGGATCGTGGCGACCCCATCGACGAGGGGCTCGAGCACACGGCGCCTCGCGACATCCGCCGTCGTACCGTCCTCGAGCGGCCCGACGCGAAGCAAAATGCGGTCGTCGAGCACATGCAGCTCGAGCTCCAGCTTGTCACCGACCGCGGCTGCGCCTACGAGGGTGGCCGCCAGGGCCAGCTCGTCGATGCGATCGACCGGAAGATCGAACCGGGAGCCGAGGCCTCCGAGGACGAGCGCCACGACGCCCGCGCCGCGAGGCCCCGAGGGAACGGTGAGAAGGATCCTGTCCGTCACGAGACCCTACGCATGCGACCGAAGTCGGGGCCGACGGCCGTCCTGCATCTGTCTACACTCCGGGCCATGCCCGCAGGAGACTTGACACTGACGACCGGTACGGACGGCGGCGCGAGCATCATCCATGTCGTCGGCGAACTCGACCTGTCGACGATTGCCGCGCTCGACGCCGAACTCGAGTTGTCGCTGCCGGCGGGACGCGTGGTCGTCAACCTCTCCGAATGCACCTTCATCGACTCGTCGGCCCTGCGGTCTCTCGTTCGCGCCCAGCGCGCCGTTTCGGAGGGGGGCGGTAGTCTGGCGCTCGTCGCACCGTCCCAGGCGGCACGACGTGTGCTCGAAGTTACAGCCCTCGACCGCTTCATCCCGGTGTTCGAAACGGTGGCCGAGGCAGTCAGCTCATCCGCCTGAGGGATCATCGCGAGCGAGCGCCAGCTGAAGGCTCGGATAGAGTTGCAAAACGCGGTCAAGCAACGTCAATTCGAAGATCCTGCGCACGTGCGGGTCATC
>JANOUB010000369.1:0-4009 GCA_031416615.1 Thermoleophilia bacterium | reverse complement strand
CGCGGCGTCCGGCCGGGCGGAGGAGTGTGAGCCGCTCCAGGCCGAGGCGCGTGAAACCTTCGAGCAGCTACGCGCGACTCCCTGGCTCGAGCGCGTCGACGCGCTCAGGGTCGGTGCCGTGACGCCCGCCTGACACGGTAGTCCCAAGCGCACGACGTCTGCGCCGCCGCCCCGGAGGGCGCATGCGGTCGCATCTCACGAAACGGAGGAGCCGCGAATGACCGTGTCATCCCGCGGTGCACGGTCGTTCGGGGCGTGTGGGAAGGAGGGGCTGGGCGTTCGTGTTTCTTCTGCTACGGTTATGAGTAGTTAGAGCGAGTTCGGTCTGCGCGTGTGCGCCTTCCCAATGCGTTCGTGAATAAATGGTGGGAGGTGTATTTCTATGGCAGAAGGAACCGTTAAGTGGTTCAACGATGCGAAGGGTTTCGGCTTTATCGAGCCCGCCGAGGGGTCGAAGGACCTGTTCGTGCATCACAGCAACATTGCCGGTGACGGCTTCAAGTCGCTTCCGGAGGGCGCGAAGGTCACGTTCGAGGCCCGCGAGGGCGCGAAGGGCCCGGAGGCGACGAACGTCGTCGTCGTCTCGTAGTTCGGTCGCTGGATGCCCGTGGTCGCCTTCGGCGGCCACGGGCGCCGCGTCCGTCCACTGACTCGACGAAGGGAGATGCGCCATCGCCGTCAAGGAAGAGAAGATCGAGATGGAGGGCGAGATCACCGAGGCCCTCCGCAACCGGATGTTCAGGCTGAAGCTCGACAACGGCCACGAGATGATCGGGTACACCGCGGGACGGATGAAGCGGTACCGGATCCGGATGCTCCCCGGCGACCGCGTGCGGGTCGAGTTGTCTCCGTACGACCTCGACCGCGGCCGCATCGTCTACCGGCTCCGATAGCGCCCGGCACAGGGTGGCTGACCGAGTCGCAGAGCTTCAGGCAGAGCTCGCGGGCTTGCTGGCGCGGCACGAGCCGACGTTCAGCCCTGCAGACCGGGCCGAGCTGCTGCAACTCGAGCAGCGCGAAGCCTGGCGGCCGGGAGCAAGGCCGACACGGCCCGAACCGACCGTCACCGCCTTCCTCAACCTGTTCGACCGGGCAGAGCAGGAGGAGCTGACCGACCGCACCCTGGCCGGCGGCTCTGTCGACGAACTCCGCCGCGTCTTCCGCGAACGTCTCTCCGATCCGGGCTAGCGCCCAAGGAGTTCCCGGTGCTCCGTCTCGAAGCATCCCCGTTTCTTGCCGGGATGTCGAGAGGGAGGCTGAATGTGTACGAAGTCGAGACGAAGTTGACGCGAAAGCGTCACTCGCTGTTGGGTACCCTCGATGTATGACACAACGTGATACGATTGTGGTCGTGGCTGACCGTGCGATCTCGGTGCGCCTCGACTCGGAGGCCGATGCTGCTCTCGATGCACTTGTCGCGTCGGGGATGACGCAGTCTCAGGCGATCCGCCTCTCGCTCGTCGAAGCGTTGCACCGTCGTACCGGCGACCGCTCGCTCGCGGCCGAGGCGGCGCGGCTTGCCGCGGACGACGCCGACCGTTGCGAGATCGCCGACGTCCGTGCGTTCATGGACGAGCTCCGTGCACCGTGGTGAGGTGGTGCGCCTGCGCGCACCCCGCGGCGCGCGCGGTCACGAGCAGCGCGGGCCCCGCTACGGCGTCGTGCTCCAGGCCGGAGACCTCCTCGCACTCTCGACCGTGATCGTTGCACCGACATCGACGAGCGCGCAGCCCGCGTCGTTTCGGCCGGAGATCACCGTGGCACGCTCGCGAACGCGAGTGCTCGCCGACCAACTCACCGCCGTCGACCGCTCGAGGCTCGGGCCAACTGCCGGCACGCTCACCTGGGAAGAGCTCATCGCCGTCGACACTGCGGTTCAGGTGGTGCTCGGCCTCACTCGCTGAGTGACCCATGTGGACGAAATCGACCTCTCGCTCACGATATCTGATCTGATATCGTGACGAGTGATCCTGGGGGTGGGAGAGGACGGCGACAGCTCGGGTGACGCCGATCCGGCGCGACCCGAAAGCCGCGGGCCGGCTACCAGTCGGTCGGGCGGTAGTCCTTGAGGAACTTGCCCCACAGGTGATCGCCCGTGTTCGTCCCGTCGATGATCGGGTCGACGATTCGCGCTGCTCCGTCGACGATGTCGAGTGGCGGCCGGAACCGGTGCTCCGCCGTCTTCTGCTCCGCGATATGTAGCGGATCCTCGTCGGTCACCCAGCCCGTGTCGACGCTGTTCATGTGGATCCCGTCGCCGTGATAGTCGGTCGCGGCGGTGCGCGTCATCATGTTCAGCGCCGCCTTTGCCATGTTCGTGTGCGGATGGCGGGTGGTCTTGAAGCGACGATAGAACTGCCCTTCGACCGCCGATACGTTGACGATGTGCTTGTCGCGGGCGGCCGTGCGGAGCATCAGCGGCTTCAGTCGTGCGTTGAGGACGAACGGCGCCACCGCGTTGACGAGTTGCGTCTCGAGGAGTTCGACGGTCGACACCTCGGCGAGCAGGAACCGCCACGAGTTGCGGTCGCGCAGGTCGACCTGCTGCAGATCCTGGTCGAGGTGCCCCTCGGGGAACAGATGTCCCTGGCCGGCGATCTCCTCCGGCAGGAGCCGCACCTGGGCGAGTTCGGCGGACGTGGTCGGCTCGAGGACGGCGCGTGCGGTTCCGTCCAGGCCGACCGCGTTCAGGCCGGGGTCGCCGCCTTCGAGCATGTCGTAGCGGCGCACGCCCTCGTAGCCGCCGAGTAGCTGCCTCACGTCGGCGGGCAGTGACTGCTCCGACGCGATCTCTGCCGCCAGCATGTGCCGGTAGAAGTCCGGCGGGCGGCGGACGGTCTGGCAGGCGTTGTTGACGATGTAGTCGAGGCGATCGTGGGTTGTCACCAGGTGGTGGCAGAACGCCTCGACACTCGGTGTGTGGCGCAGGTCCAGGCCGTAGATCTCGAGCCGGCCGCTCCAGTCCTCGAAATCCGGCTCCTGCGCATAGCGGGCCGCCGAGTCGCGCGGGAATCGGGTCGTGATGATCAGGTGGACGCCAGCGCGCAACAGCTTGATCCCCGCCTGGTAGCCGATCTTCACCCGCCCACCCGTCAGCACCGCCACTCGGCCCTCGAGGTCGGCGGTCTCCGACCGTTTCCCGAAGTTGAACCGAGCGCAGGGCGGGCAGAGCTGGTCGTAGAAGCAATGAAGCTGTCGGTAGGGCTGCTTGCAGACATAACAGTGCTGCTCCTCGAGCGTCTCGCGGCTGTCGCTCGCCTTGTCAGCCGGCCCCGTGTCGGTCGGCTCGAAGCCCTTCGGCGCGTAGACGTTCGGTGTCGTGAACACAGGCTTCTCGCGCAGCATGCGTATACCGGTGTCGGCGAGCAGCGACTCGTCGGCGGCGATCCTGGCCGCCCTCACCTGCTTGCGCTGCTCCTTCGTGAAACGGCGGCGTTGCACTGCGTCGGGATTGAAGACGTTGGCTGCTGCCGCGACGAGCCGCGTGCGCTCCTCGATCGAGAGCGAGCCGAGCAGACCACGGTCGCGGACAACCGACTCGAGCAACTCGGTGGCCGCCCGCAACTGCCGGGCGGTGTCGTCGAACGCGGCCGACTCTCCCGTTTTTTCGCCCGTCGACATCGCCCGGCAGGGTATCTGCCGGCGAGGCTGTGGACGTCGTGGCGCAGCCGAGCCCGGGAGACCGGCTGAAGCCGGTCACCGGCGCCGCTAGGCTTGAGCGCGAGCCGTGGCCGCCGACGTCCCCGATAACGACCCCGTCGAGACCCGGGAGTGGCTCGACTCCGTCGAGGCTGTCGTCGAATCCGACGGGCGCGAGCGGATGGGATTCCTGCTCGACAAGGCGATCGACCATGCGCAGGAGTACGGCGTCAAGGTCTCGGCCGGGCTCAGCACCCCGTACGTGAACACGATCCCGGTCGACGAGGAGGTGCCAGTCCCGGGCGACCCGGAGCTCGAGCGGCTCGCGACAGCACTCGTCCGCTGGAACGCGATCGCGATCGTCCTCCAG
>JANOUB010000368.1:0-3137 GCA_031416615.1 Thermoleophilia bacterium | reverse complement strand
GCAACGTTCCCAACCGACTTCGACATCTTCTCGCCGGTGAACCGGAGGAGCCCGTTGTGCATCCAGATCTTCGCGAACGGGCGCCCCACTGCCTGTGACTGCGCCCGCTCGTTCTCGTGATGGGGGAAGACGAGGTCGAGGCCGCCACCGTGGATCAGGAACTCGGGCCCGAGTGTCTTCTCGGCCATCGCCGAGCACTCGATGTGCCAGCCGGGCCTGCCGGCGCCCCAGGGCGAGTCCCACGAGGTGTCCTCACCGTCCTTCGTCGCCTTCCAGAGCGCGAAGTCACGCGGATCCTCCTTCAGCGGGCTTGGCTCCTGCTCCTCGCCCTCCCCGGGGCGCTGCCCCGAAAGCGCACCGTAGGTTGCGAAGCTCGCGACCCGAAAGTAGACGTCGCCGCCGGCTTCGTAGGCGTGACCGGCGTCGACGAGTTCCCGGATCAGCGCGATGATCTCGGGAATCGTCTCGGTCGCGAGCGGCATCTCGTCGGGCATCTCGAGCCCGAACGCAGCGGTGTCCTCGAGGTACCACGCGGTCGCCTCGCGCGCCCGCGCTGCGCTCGCCCCCGGCGCCGCTTCGTAGATCCTGTCGTTGACGTCCGTGATGTTGTGGACGTAGGTGACGTCGTAACCGCGTTGACGCAGCCAGTTGCGCAGCCAGGCGAAGAGGACGAACGGCACCGCGTTGCCGATGTGCGCCCGCTGGTACACCGTCGGGCCGCAGACGTACATCCCCACCTTCGCCGGGGGGTCGGGAAGCGCGACGAGCGATTTCGTCGCGGTGTCGTAGAGGCGCACGGTCATCGCGGTGTTATAGCGGCGGCGGCGCGGCGAAGCGCCTCGTCACGAGGCACCGCAGCGACCACCGTCCACAGCTCCGGACCACGCTCGGCGCCGGTCAGCGCGAGCCGCAGCATCTTCAGGTTCCCGCCAACCGCTTTGAGCTCGCGAACGATGGCGCGGGCATCCGGTTCGTCGAGATGGTCGACCGCTCCACCCCGCAGCTCCGCGAAGCGCTCGAGCGTCAGCCGGGCCTCCTCCCCTAGACCGATTTGCGTCGGCTCGAGGATCTGCCGGGCGATCTCCTGCGCCTCGACAAGGGTACGCGCACCACGAAGGGCGCGCGCCAGCTCGAGTGGAGCCCCGGCGGCGCTAGCGAGGTCGGCGTCGGGCATTCCCGCGATCGCGTCGATCGCGAGCCGGTGGATGCGAGAGACATCGAGGTGGACGTCATGGCGCGGCAACCCGAGCTCGTCGAGGTAGACGCGCACCGCAGCCGCAGGAATGCCCTCGTCGCGGAGATCGGCGACCGAAGCGTGCGCGGCCCGTTTGGAGAGCTTCTTGCCGTCGTCGCCGAGCAGGAGCCCGTGGTGGATCACCTCCGGCAGTTCGCCGCCGAGGGCCCGGGCGATTCGCTGCTGCACCTCTTCGTTCGGCCGGTGGTCGGAGCCGCGGATGATGTGCGTGATACCGAGGTCGAGGTCGTCGACGACGGTCGCGAGCTGGTAGGTCGCGGTGCCGTCCGCACGCGCCAGCGTCGTCCCGGCAAGGCGGATCGAGCCGTCCGGGTCGCGGATCGCGCCCGCCTCGAGCGCAAGCGCCGCTGCCTCGGCGTGGCGCTGTGCCCGCTCGCTCTGGCGGATCGGCCCCTCATCCCACGTGACGCCGAGCCAACCGAGGTCGGCAAGGATCGCATCCTCGCCACCGGAGACGCTGCGCTCCGGGTCAGTGTCGTCGATGCGCAGCACAAGGGCTCCACCGTGCTCGTCTGCGTACGCGCGGTTGGCGACGGCGCTGAGGGCGTTACCGAGGTGAAGCGACCCTGTCGGGCTCGGTGCGAAGCGAACGCGGATCGCGGCGCTCATGCGTCGATCGTGATGTGGCCGGGCCGACCTGCGACCCGCTCGAGCCAGGCGCGGATCGCGGGGTACGGCGCGAGGTCGAAGCCGCCCTCGGGCGCGACGTGGGTGTAGGCGTAGAGCGAGATGTCGGCGATCGTGTAGCTCTCGCCGACGAGGAATGAGCGTCCCTCGAGGTGGCGCTCCATGATCTCGAGCACCCCATACCCGTGGGCTGTCCGTTCCGCGATTCGCGCAGCGTGCTTCTCGGCTTCGCCCGAGTACGCGACCAGGAACCGCACGACAGCGATCGACGGCTCGTGCTGGTACTGCTCGAAGAACTGCCACTGGAGCACCTGGGCGCGCTCGTAGCGGTCATCGGGGACGTACTCTGTCCCGTCGCCGAGGTACCAGAGGATCGCGTTCGACTCCGCGAGCGGCCGCCCGTCGTCGAGCACAAGCGTCGGCACCCGAAGCGCCGGGTTGAGACCACTGAGCACCTCGGTGCGGTTCGAGCGGTCGACGACGCTGAGCTCGTGGAGCTCGAGCGGAAGCCCGAGTTGCGCCGCGAGAAGGCGGACTTTGTAACAGTTACCGGAGACCGCGGAGTTGTAGAGGAGCACCCGCTAACTCTCGCACACCGCGGGACCCCTCGCGACAGCCGCCGAGCACGCCTTCACCGATGCGAGAGCGGGGCGATGCTCAACGTCGCCCACCTCCTGCGACGCACCAGGCGACCCGCCTAGCCCGAGCTAGACGATGATCAGGAGGCCCGGCAGCAGGTCACCAAGGTCGAGTTGTCGACCGAGACCTGCGTAGCGCAGAGCAGGCCGACCGTGAGCAGGCCGATCCCCGGGCCGCGCCCACAGCGGGCCTATCTGACGCAGGCGGCTGCGTACGTGACGGACGTGGCGCAGCAGCGTCCGAGTGTTTCGACGAAGGCTTGCTCGCCAGGCGAGAGGGGTCGTCCGGCAAGCCGGGCGATAGAGAAGTGCCTCCGGACTGGCGGCCGGCCGGCCAGCCGGAAGCGTTCGAGCTCGCCGCGCTCGATCTCTTCGGCAACGGCGTAGCGGGAGAGGAACGCGAACCCGAGCCCGACTCTTGCGGCCCGTTTGACTGCTTCGCTGGAGCCGAGCTCCCAGACGCCGGCCGGGCTGATTCCGGCGGCTCGGAGCTCCGTGTCGGCGAGCGCCTGGGTGCTCGATCCCTGCTCGCGGGCGAGCAACATCACGTCGGCGAGGGCAGCGGGGGCGACGACGCCGTGCCTCACGGGCAGGAGACCGGGCTGAGCGACGCCGAC